>CAYQPF010000102.1:0-17547 GCA_964419225.1 uncultured Candidatus Cloacimonadota bacterium
GACAGAGGTCACAGAGAACTTCCTATTAAAGCTGATTATGTCGGCAAAAACGTCCCCACCTCTGCCGAAGAAATTATTAAAGTTAACTTTATCGAAACCGATGGAGAAGATTCTGTAAATATTGTTTTAAGAGATTAATGGAGTAAATATGTCTTTTTGGAATAAGTATCATCAAACTACGAAACTGCATAATTCATATGTATGCGTTGGTCTGGATTCAGATATCGATAAACTTCCCGAATGTGTCCGTCAGGAAGAAAACCCGATCTATAAATTCAACAAAGAAATCATCTCAGCTACCAAAAACAAAGTAGCTGCTTACAAACTTAATTTTGCCTTTTATATTTCTCAGGGAAAAAAAGGTATCAAAGCCCTCGAAAAAACTCTGGAACAAATCCCCAATTACATTCCCGTTATTCTCGATGTTAAGATTGGAGATATCGGCAACACTATGCAGCAATATGCTAAAGCTTTTTACGATGAATACAAAGCCGATGCAATTACTGTTAACATGATGATGGGCTGTGATGTCGTTGACCCGCTTCTGGTTTACAAAGATAAACTTATCTTTGTCCTCGCTCTTACCTCCAATCAGTCTGCTTCCGATTTCCTCAAGAAAAATGAACTCTATATTGAAATCGCCAAAAAGATCAACAAATACGGCTTTAAACAAGTCGGTGCAGTTGTCGGTGCTACCAATACTCTCGAACTCAGCTCCATGAGAAAACTTATGCCCAACACCCTTTTCCTTATCCCCGGTGTCGGTGCCCAAGGCGGTAAAGTCAGCGAAGTGGTTCACTATGCAAAAGCTTCTTCACAAGAACCTCAACTCTTGATCAACTCTTCCCGAAATATTATCTTCGCCGATGATTCTGCTAAATTCGCCGATACTGCCTATACTGAGACCGAACACCTGAGAGCAGAAATTAACCAATACCTGAACTAACACTTTAATGTTGTTCATAAAATCTTCCAGAGGCAGACTTCCCAGTCTGCCCTCTTCCCCTCATTCACCACTCACCACACACCACTCACAATTGTTTCTCATCCTACCCCTACTCCTTTTCCTGCTTTTCTTCTATCTTCCTGTCTTTACTATTATTCTCAATGCCTTTATTCATGACGGGAAATTCTCCTTTCAATCTCTGACCAAACTTCTCCACAACAGCTATCATCTTAAAGTTATCATCTTCACTCTCAAACAAGCTTTCCTCAGTGCTTTGCTCAGTATGCTGATCGGATTCCCTGCCGGATACTTCCTCTTTCGCTATGACTTTCCCGGAAAAAAACTCTTCCAGGCAATCTCTTTTATCCCGTTTACTCTCCCCGGAATTATTGTCGCACTCGGGTTCATCCTCTTCTGGGGAAATAACGGCTATCTCAATAAATTACTTCAACCCTGGGGATTCCATATCAACATTCTCTACTCTTTTCAGGCAATTATTATCGCTCATGCATACTATAACTTCCCTGTCATCATGAAGATCATCGGTGATGCCTTCGAAAACCTCAATCCCAATCTCTTATACGCCTCACAAAGCCTGGGTCTCAATAAGATCCAAACCTTCTTCAAAACCGTTCTCCCAGCTTTACTTCCTGCCATCTTTAACTCTTTTACCCTGGTCTTTATCTATTGCTTCATGAGCTTCAGCCTCGTTCTCATCCTCGGCGATATCAAATACAGCACCATCGAAGTAAGTATCTATATGCTCGTCAGAACTTATCTGGACTTGAACTCCGGTATGGCTCTCGGTTTCATCCAGCTCCTCTTTTCTGTTTTCTTTATTTATTTAACATCCGTTAACTCTCAGTCTCTCAATTTCAATCTGAATTATTATACTCATTCCCCAAAAAAACTATTTACCTTCGACAGATCCATCTTCTCTAAGATCCCAATTCTTCTATTCTTCCTTTCTATCATTTTGTTTTTGATCTGCCCTCTGGGTTCCATTGTCTTTTATTACTTCCAAAAGCTTGGTCTTGCTAACCTTACAACCATGTTCCATTCTTTTGCTAATAATACTTATGACCCAATTTTGGGTTTCAGTCAGTTAAAAGTTGTCTCAAATAGTCTATTTATTGCTGTATCTTCTTCTGTTATTGCTTTCACTGTCACCGTTCTCTTTGCCTGGTTCTTTAAAAATAAACCATTTACTAAAACCTGGGATCTTTTACTTACCTTACCCATGGGAATATCTGTGATCTCTTTTTCCTTAGGTATGTTGAAACTTAACTACCTGTTTCAACTCAACGAATACCTTCTGATCATTATCTGTCATACAATTTTCATTATCCCCTTTTCTTACAAAATCGTATTCCCGTCTTTAAGAAACTTCAATAAAAACTTAATTTACTCTGCTCTTACTTTAGGCAAAACTCCTGTGCAGGCATTTTTTGGTATCGTTCTACCCAATATAAAGAAAGACATTATTCTGGCTTTAAGCTTCGGTTTCAGTATTTCTCTTGGTGAATTAGCCATCGTCTCCATGCTTCAAAGGGATGTGGTCACTCTCCCTCTATCTATCTATAGATATATTTCAGCCCGTGATTTTACTCAGGCCACCTTTATGAGCATTCTGCTAATCACCGTTTCCTTTATCATCTTCCTGACCAGCGGTCTTCTTAATAAAAAATCCCCCAGCCAATCTGACTGAGGGATATATCTGTCATCACCAATTATGGCTTCAATTCTCTTTCCTTGTCCCTATAGTCCATAAAGTCCCTATAGTCCATATTGTCCCTTCACTCCCCTCTCTTCGCAAGAGAGGGGCCGGGGGTGAGTTATTCTCCCTTCTCCCCTGATGCCTGACGCCTGACGACTGATGACTTCCTTGAAGTCAAATACACCAGTATCGGTATCAAAAACAGGGTCATGATCGTGGATGTCAAAATACCGCCAATACTCACAATACCCATAGACTGCCGGAACTCTTTTCCATCTGCTCCCACTCCCATTGCCATCGGTAACATACTGACAATTATCGCCAAATTTGACATAACGATCGGTTTAAGTTTCAATCCGCAGGATTCGAGCAAAGCCTCATATAACCCTGTTCCTCTCTTTATCATCATATTCATATGATCCAAAATCAAAATAGCATTATTCGCAACTATACCAAACAACATGATTATCGCCATCATTGAGAAAATATTCATGGTCTGACCTGTGATATACATCAAACCAAATATTCCTATCAAAGCTAAAGGAATCGTCGATAATATCAGAATCGGCTGACGGAAACTCTCCAACGTCGCTGCCAATACAAAATAGGTCAGCAATATCGCCAGTATAGCAGCTTTAAGTAAATCAGCAACTGCTTCATTCATCAATTGAGCATTTCCACCCCATTGAACATCATAACCTTTAGGTAATTTTGTTTTATCTATGCCGGCTTTGATTCCATTAACTACATCACCCAGAGCATATCCAGTGGCTATACCTGCCGAGAATTTAACAGTCTTGGCTTTGTCTCTATGAACCACCTTGTTCACTCCCACAGAATAATCCACATTCGCCAACTGACTCAGTCTGTAACTCCCGGTTGGAGTCATGATCGGCAGATTTTGTATCTCCGTAATACTGTTTGTATATTCCTTATCAACTACGATCTTCATATCATACTCTTCTCCACCCTCTTTATACTGAGTGGCTACCATACCTTCGATCGCACTTCTCATCATCAAAGCTAATTCATATACCGTAATCCCGGCTTTAGCTAATTTATCCCGTTTGGGATATATGTTGATTTCTGGTTTTCCATCTCTTGTCGATGTATTCAAATTGTTCAAGCCCTCTACATTCCGGATATTGTTCAAAATCTCCTTCTTATATACTTCTAACTTGTCCACATCCTGCCCTCTTAAATAAAATTCCACCGGATCTCCACCCTGACTGGACATCGCCCTGGCCGAACACAATATTCTCGCATTCGGGATCACTGCCAATTCCCGCAAAAAAATGTCGTTAAGTTCTGTAGTTTTTATATCTCTCTCATTTGCATCAACCAGCTTGATATTCAAACTTGCCAGGTTAACACCCTTATCCAAATCTCCTTGTGATCCCAAACTCGTTACTATATGCTTAACTTCAGGATGCTTGGCTACTATTTCCTGCACCATCTGAACCGTCTTGGCCGTCTGCTCAAGATTGGTTCCCTGTGGTAATTCCACTTTCACAGTCATTTCGCCCTGATCCAAAGTCGGCATAAATTCAAAACCTAACTTCCCTGCTATAATTAAACTGCCAAAAAATACTAATATAATCAAGCCTATCGTGCTGAACATTCTCTTCTTCGAAGTTATCAACCAACTTACCATTCTCCTGTATGCCGCAGTAAATTTGTCAAACTTAACATCAAAAGCCACACTGAATCTGTTATGCTTAACCTTCTCCGGCAAAATCAACGAAGCAAGCATTGGTGTTAATGTAAAGGATATAAACAAGGAAATAATGGTTGCAAAAACCACCGTTAAACCAAATTCCTTAAAGATCTGCCCCACCATCGAACTCATTGTCCCGATCGGCAGGAATACCACCAAATCCGCCAAAGTTGTCGCTAATACTGCTACTGTCACTTCTGATGTACCTATCCTGGCGGCCCCGGTCTTATCTTCTCCCAGATCCTTGTGCCTGAAGATATTTTCCAGCACCACAATTGATTTTGCTACCAAAGTTCCTACAGAAGTCGATAAACCAAGTAATGATACTGCATTCAAAGAAAATCCTGCTGCCTTCATCACCATAAATGTCGAAATGATCGACAATGGCATAGAAATCACCACGATCAAAGTAGAGCGTGCATCATGTAAAAATATCAACAAAATAAATGCTGTCAGAATTATTCCCAAAATCAAATTCAGCATTGTATCTTCCACTGATGCCTGTACAAATGTGGAATTGTCCGCTACCAGATTAAGTTTGTATCCGGCCGGTAATTCCTTCTCTATCTGAGGTAATATCTTTTTCAGATTCTTGGCGATCGCTACTGTATTCCCATCACTGCTTTTATTCAAACTGAATCTGATCACATTATCCTGACGTAATCCTGTTTTTGTATCAAAGAATATGGTCTTTTCTCTTAATTCAGTTTCAGAGTCATTCACATCCGCTAATTGAGATAACTTCCGTACTCCTTTAGGTGTAGCCACATCTACATCCCGTAATACATCAAGATCATTGACTTCACCTTTTACTCTTACTCCGATGTCTTCGGCTCCCTGATTTATGTTTCCCGAAGGTAAATCTAAATTCTGTGCCCCGATTATCTGCATAAACTGAACCATCGATAAATTGCTCTGTAACAATGATTTGTTCTTAAAACTTAATCTTATCTCTCTTTTCTGCCCGCCCGAAACATCTACCTTGGCCACCCCGTCTATCTGAGAAAACCGATTCTTTAACTTCTTATCCGCATACTCATAAAGCTCACGGGAATTCTTCCCGCCTGTTAATACCAACTCCATTACCGGTTCTGCTCCAATTTCTATTTTACTCACTGTTGGTTTCTTACTGTCTCCCGGCATTTGATAAAGTACTGCATCTATCTTATCCTTAACTTCCTGATTCGCTATATCTGCATCTTTATTCAATTTAAACTTCAAGATCACATAAGATACATTCTCCATCGAGTACGATTCAATATAATCTATCCCGCTAACCGTAGCTACTGCATCTTCTATTCTTTTTGTTACCTGGGTCTCTATTTCCTTGGGTCCGCTACCAGGATACAAAGTCTGCACAGTTACAATCGGTATTTTCACCTCAGGTATCATATTATAAGGAAGTCCAAAATATGCCAGTAAACCGAATATCAACATCACCAGTAATACTACAGTCGTTGTAACCGGACGCTTGATCGAAAAATCTGATAAAAACATATTCTCCCCGTTACTTCTCTGTTCTTACTATTTTGACTTTACTTCCATCAGATATCATGTCTATTCCTTCTATGATTAACTGATCCCCTGCCTTCAAACCACTCTTTATCTCAATCCTGTTATCTGCTATCTCGCCTAACTCAACTTTTTGTTTCAAAGCCTTCCCACCAGCGATTACATAAACAAAATTCTCTGCATTGCCTGTTCTAATATACGCTTTATCTATTATTACAGCATTGGGCCTATTCATCAATTCTATATTTGCTTCCACAGTCAACCCACCCTTGAGCTCAGACTGAGAATTATTAACTACTATATCTACCGCAAATGCCTGACGCTTCTCGTCCATCGCCATCGCCACGGTCTCAACTCTTGCCGGATATTCCTTATCCATCCATCTTAATACAACCTTGCTGTTCTTTTTGATGTAACCAATATCATCGTCTGTTACCCATACCTTTGCCTTCATCTGACTATATTGCCCCATCGTAAATAACGGGTCACCACTGTTAACATAATCTGTTGGCTTCACCTTGACATCCGTGATCATACCCGATATCGGTGCTTTAACCTTTAACATTGCTTCCGTTGCCTCAAAATTAGCCTGACTGACTTTATACATCGTCTCGGCATTATCCAAATCCTGCTTCGAAATCCCGCCACTTTGATATAAATTTTTCAATCTCTCATATGTGCTCTTGGAATTCTCAAACGCTGCCTGTGCCTGACGGTATTGGGATCCTGGTGCTGTACTGGGAAACTCTAAAATTAATTGATCTTTCTTCACAACCATACCAGGACTACAATAAACCTTCAATACTCTCTCTCCTATCATACTGTGTACAACCGCTTCCTCTAATCCCGTCAACTGTACCGTAGATTTCAAATTCTTAATAAATACTTCCGGTGCTACTGCTTTAACAACTACCGGCACACCATCCTGCTTATATATCTGTTCCATATTCATCGCTTTCTGCTCACTCTTTCCCTTGCAACCCACCAATAATGCTATGGCTGCTAACAAAATCACAAAACTCTTTCTCATTAATTTCCTCCATTCATAATTCATCATTCATTATTCACAATTCTTTACAGGCTGACGCCCATCGCTTTCTTCAATTTACTGTTGGCTATGATCAACTCATAAAGAGCCTGCATCTTAGTCAATTGAACCGATTTATATTGTAATTGTGCATCGACTATCTCCAATTGAGTTCCAATCTTGGCATCATATCTCTGCTCTGCTATTTTCAATGCCTTGGATGCTAACTGAATATTCCTGTCCTGCACTCTGTTCTTTTCTTTTTTATTCTCCAGATCCTGATAAGCTTGTCTAATCTCTAATTCAATGTAGTCTGTCGTCTCTGATCTCTCATATTGAGCCTGCTTAAACTGGTGTCTGGCCTGCGTTATCTTAGCTGTGTTGGAGAGTCCTGTAAATAGTGGAATCTGCATCCCAACCCCTACCTGATAATATGTCCCTGTTTCAGCTCCGTTTATACTGTAATCCGAAGCTTTATTAAAAGTTCCTGCCTCCGCTGTTAAGCCGATAACGGGTAAATAATTCCCCTTTTCTGCATTCAACTGAATCTTATAAGCTTCTTCATAAATCTTAAAGAGCTCTACTTCCTTACGATTTTGTTTTCCGTCATGCAGACAGTTTCCCAGAAAATAGTCCTGCACTGCAGGTTCCTTGAATTCCCCATCAACAACTAATTTCTCTTCCTTACTCACTCCCAAATATATTTTGAAAGCCTCTTCTGCTAACTTCAAGTTGTTCTGTGCTTCTAATAACTGTGGTTTCAATTTTTCGACTTCTATCTCAGCTCTTAAATTATCATACTCAGAAACAAACCCGTTCTTATATAAATCCCCCACATGCTTCAAATGCTGATTCGCTGTAATCAAAGCCTGCTCCTGGATCTTTACCACTTCCTGTAATAATAATAATAAATAGAACTGCTTTTCCGTCTCCAAGACAATACTTTGCTCTGTAATTGAATACTTCAACTTCTGTATCGATCTGATCTTATCCACTGCTCTGATTCCGTTGATCAGCTTTCCCCCGCTGAATAGTACCTGATCCATTTTCACAATGTTGTACCAACCATTTTCCTTACTGATCTTGGACGGTATTATGGCTGAATATGCTCCATTCAATCCACCCGCCAGTAAACTGTCATTCCCGTCTGCCGTTCCATTCAAATTACCCATAAAATTAAACTTCGGTGGCATCAAAGCATCTGGCAAATGCGTCTGCTTATACACCAAACTCGATTGAAAATAAATCTGAGGAAACAACATCCCCCGCACTTCCTTGTACTTCCCTTCATAACGGCCAATCTCTTCCTTTGCCCTCTGCAATTCCTTGTTATTGTCCTTTGCCATATTCTTGGCCGTCTGCAAATCAATGGCTGATAATGAAACCATTAACATTCCTAAGACTACCATAACTAAAAATTTCTTCATTATATCTCCTTCATAGTCTTTACTTCTTTTATGCTTTGCTCTCCCGACACCTCTCTGTTGTCTTCTCCCACTGGCACCTGACACCTGACACCTGGCACCTGAACAAGTATTCCATGCAAAAACACATCGATTATTGCCGTGTAATATGTTTTTAACTTCTGCATAACATGCTCATTCAAATTAATAGCAAAATCATCCTCCCCAAAAAGTATCATATCTACCAGCATTCTGCAGAATTTATCCAAATCCAAACTATCCCTCACAATTCCCTGATCCTTCGCTTTTTGTAGAAAATCTCTATACAGCTGAGTTAACATATTTTTTGATTCCTCAAAGAACTTACTCAAATGCTTCTGATGCTTTGAACCACTACCCTGCCACATTTCCAACAGTATTGTACTGTTTTCTAAAATGATCATGAAATGCGATTCCAGCATTATCTGAAACTTTTCGGCAAAACTTATTTCCCGATCTACTATTTGATGGAATCTTTTAAAAGCTGTTTCTCTTTCCATCTTCATCAGTTCTAAAGAAATATCTTCCTTGGATTGAAAATAGTAATATAAACTGGCCTTACCCATATTCACAGCTTTGGCTATATCTACCATAGAAGTCTTCTTGAAACCGTATTTCTCAAATATCTTCCCAGCTTCTTCAAGTATCTGCAGTCTCTTTTCTTCAAATTCTGTCATTCACCCCCCAAATTTGTAAGGATTGTCATTATAACACTCCTTTTTATTGCTTTGATTCCCTAAAAAAGATACGTTTTTAAACTTCTCGACCAATAAGGTAAAATGGTCGAACACCGCTTAAAAAAAAGGCCCGCGTTGGGTTCATCTCTCTTTTACACTCTATTATTATCTTTTTTAATTATTCTAAAAATTCTGTCAAGAAAGAAATAAAAAAAGCCTCCGGTCCGAAGACCGAAGGCCATATTTAGAAGATTAGTGATTAACTTCTCTTCATCTGGTTGATTATTGTCTGGAGAATGGTATCCGCTGTACCTATCACTTTGGCGTTTGCTTCCAAAGCTCTCTGAGAGATGATCATCTTGGCAAATTCATCAGTAAGATCCACATTAGAACTTTCCAAATAACCTGCTTTAATTACGCTTTTTGTGTTTGATCCGGCCCAGCCTACAATCGGGTCACCGGAAGATGCATTTGCAGAATAAAGACTGTTTCCTTCTCTTTGTAATCCACCTTCGTTAGTGAAGTTAGCTAAGGCAACTTGAGCTAAAGCTTTACTTATTCCATTGGAATAAACACCAGTTACAATACCCTGGTCATCAATGCTGATATTATTGAGAATTCCAAGAGTATAACCGTCTTGATTAATAGCTACGTTTGTGCTGGGTGATGCTAATTGTGTTATACCATCAAAAGCACCTGCTGTTCCGGCATTCAAAGAGATTGTGACTTCACTTGAACCGGGAACTCTGAATTTCAATTTATCACCATTATCATAATTGAAAGATTTGAGAGAACCGTCTTCATTGAAACTTACTGAGCCGCTATTTCCTGCATTAGGAACGATTACACCATCATCAACAACAACATTCCAATACCACTTATTGCTTCCTGCAGTGGTATCCTGAGTGTATTTCATTTCAACCTGATGTTTGTCACCAAGACTGTCATATACCCAAATTGATGTTGAGTGAGTACCGGTTACACCTTTTTCCATTTCAGAGAAAGAAGGTAAATTATTGATGGAATTATCTGTACCGGCTACTGAACCTGCATCAGAAGCAAATTCACGACCAATACCAGATCCTGTATTTGCAGTTCCATCAGCTCTTTTGCCATCAAACAATTCGATTGATGTATAACTGTTGACATCAGTAAGACTGCTATCGGTAAACACTATTTTACCTTCTGCGTCCAAAGCAGCAGTTATTCCGTCTAATCTTCCGCCATTGATCTTGTTCAATAAAGCGTCCATTGTAGTACCATCATAACCATTAGCGACTAAACCATAAGTAAAGGTTACTATTGCTGTAGTTCCATCGGCTTTTGTTGCCATAGCTTTGATAACATCACCTTCTGCATAAGCTGTAATGCCATCTAAAGTATTAAGTGCAGTTGCACCTGTAGCTGCAGCACCAGCTACTTCAAAAGCAGAAGCAGAAGAGAAGGATTCTGTAGAAAAGGCTCTTGTAAAGCCGGTTGAAGTTCCGTCAGTAATAGAAATTGATGTTCCACTCTCGCCTGAAGCGTTGTCAGTTAGAATGATAAAACCTTGGTCATTGATTGTGGCAGTTACACCACTGAATTTATCATTAATTTTATTTAAAAGACTTTGAATTGTAACACCGTCATTAGTTGCACCATATTTGAAACTGGCATTTACATTTGTTCCATCAGGATTTGTACCTGAAATAGTAATTGTTTGTCCATCAACAATACGAACACCGGAAAGAGTATTCAAATTTGTTGCAGGAGCTGCATACTGAGTTGGAGTCGGCAGAACATAATTAACTCCGGTTCCTGCAAATCCAGCTCCAGTACCGGCTGTATCTGCTATGGCAATAGCACCGCCAGTTCCAGAATTGAGAATTTGGGCTGTTGTACCGCCAGCATTAGCAGTTAAAGTTGCTGTTACGTTTGTTGCACCAAAAACACCACTGTTGATCCAGTTTACTACGTCCTGCATTGTCTCATTACCGGTTGTAAAAGTAAAGATTTGAGCTGCACCACCACCAACTGTAACACTAAGTGTATCACCTGCCACATAATCAGTGGTAGTTGATGCCAAATCATTAATTATGGTAGTTGGTATTGCTTTATAATTTGTTGTTGCAGTATGAGTTTCTACTGTAGCTTCATGATTAGCAGAAGAAGCAGTTAAGAAAATTGAAGATTTGTTTACGCCTGCAGTATTAGCAAGAAGTCTGAGTCTGCCATTTTGATCTAAGGATGCTGTTGAACCATTGATCGCATCAGTTGAATTGAAAGCTTCATTGATTTTGGTGATTAAGTCTTGAATGGTTGTACCATCTTTTCCATATTCAAATGTCCAGGTTTCATTACCATCAAGTATCTTATTTCCGTCTTTGTCAGCTCCTGTAATTTCAATCACATCACCCAAATGAATTGTGTTTGAATCAAGTACAGCTAAATCTGAAGTAAGACTTGCAGGATCACCATCTATTGCGAAAGCCTTGCTTCCCATCCACTCTTCTGTCTTGGAAGCATTCTTGTCCAAATTACAATAAAAATCAATATTTTCTGTTGCTTTTGCCGGTTCTTTTCTTCCGAAAGGCAATACTATTTTGCTGATAGCTGTGCTGGATGTGAGGTTTCCGTCTGCATCTGCCAAACCACCCATCACATACTGAGCACCACCCTGTGACATTAATGTTCCATCTTCCTGTACCTGGAATGCACCAGCTCTGGAATAATATGTCTTATCTCCGTCACTAACAATAAAGAATCCTTTACCGTTAATTGCAACATCGGTAAGCATACCGGTAGAATCTAAACTACCTTGCTTAAAATTAGTATCAATACTTGAAATCACGGATCCACGACCGATTTGAATAGGATTAGCACCACCAAAGTTTCCGGCTGTTCCTCTGGCTCCGGAAATAGTTTCAGATAAAGCATCAGAAAATGTCATTCTTCCGGTCTTGAAACCGTCTGTATTGGCATTGGCGATGTTGTTGGATATTACATCCATTTGTGCTTGTTGGTTTTTTACACCTGAGATTCCTGAATAAAGTGATCGTAACATAGTATCCTCCTTGATAAATTCTTTTTTACAATGCTTCAATCATTCGGCATTGCGGAGGAGCCCCCTCTATGAGGTCCAGCCCCTTATATTTTTACGCACTCTTTAATTTAAAAATTATTATACAATCATAGCACTATCAATATTTGTGAATACATTCTCCTTCATCGAATCATTGTCCATTGCGGTTATTACTGTCCTGTTCGGCACATTTATGATATACGCCACATTGTCCATCATGATCAAAGAATCCTTTGATCCCTTCTCTGCAACTTTATCCACAGCATTTTCCAACCTTTGTATATCTTCTGAACTCAAATTGATATTCCGCTGTGTTAATCGATTGTTAGCATGAGCTGAAAATGACAACTCCTTAGGCTGGATCTTTTCCCGTAACAGATCTGCAAAGGCCGATTGTCTTTGCCTGTCCACATTGGAATTAATTCCCTGCAGGTTTGCACTTTCAATAGGTTGAATAGGAATTGGCGGGTAGTTCACTATCCTATTTACCATTGTTCCTCCTTAAGTTTTGACTTTGAATAACTACATCTAACTTATTATTCATGAGTCAGTACACTAATTATATCACCAAGATTTACAAAGCCACCGTTAACCACAAGATACGGCGTTCCCTGATTGTAAGCAATTCCTTTCACGTAACCAGTCATGTAAGGTGTTGTTTCTGCAATCATACTATTACCGTCCAAGGCTTCTACTGAGAAAGTATATGTTCCTTTCTCAACTTTTGTTCCCATGTCATTCGTTCCATCCCATTCGATTTCCTTGTCGCCTGCTTTAAGAGACTTGCCATTAATAGTTTTGATTGTTTTTCCATTCTCATCCATAACTTTTATGGAATAAGTGGAAGCATCTCTGACAAGATTGAATTGAATGTCAACTTTGTCTCCGGATAATTCAACGGAGTTTCCATAAGCCTTTACATCCTTTCCAATCATATTGGTCATAAAGGAATTGTTCATGGATTGACTCATTAAATACTGGTTTTGTACCGTTTCATTAAGATTGTTAAGCGATTCCAGAGAACTAAACTGGGCTAATTGTGCAGCAAATTCCGTGTTTTTCATGGGGTTCATGGGGTCCTGATTCTTCATCTGTACCACCAACAGTTTGAGAAAATCATCTTTTCCCATCGTTGATTTTTGATTAAGTGATGTTTTTACATCACTCTGAGATGTTTGATTTACCCCAACTATACTTTCCATTTTTCCCCCTTAGGCTATAAATTCTACTGTACTATAGCCATATTGTTTTTTAGATTCTGTGTCCGGCTCTTCTTCCTGGAAAAAGGAAGCTTCTTCAGTTTTATGCTGCTTCCTCGACCTGTGCTCATTCTCATGAACATCTGCACGGGATTCACCAAAACTAAAATCCAGACTTACCGAAGAGAATCCAAGATTTTGAAGATTCTGAGGCATATCCACAAGTTGCTCTTTTAAAGACTCCATGTTTTCCTTGGAATCTGTCATTAGAGAAATTGTCAGTTCTGTCTCATTTTTCTGTACTCTGGCATTGATCATACCATGATCTTTGGTCTCAAATGAAAAATTTGCCCATTGAGACTTTTGATCACTTCCCGAATTCATACTTTTTAATACATCTTCAATCCTCTGGGAAATTTCTACCCTCATTTCCAAGGCTTTGAAACTGCTGTTAGAACTCGTTGGTGTCAGATCAACCTGAGAAAAAAGACTGTCTATCCATTTTGTCGAAGATTGAGATCCTGCTTCCTTGTCCTGATTCCTGAATCCATTGGAAGATCCTTGATTCTGGTTTTGATTCAGTTGTGCTCTTTCTTCTAATTTATTGATCGTAGTTTTCTCTGCCTGATTAAAATATTCTCTCTTGTCCTGAGTCTTTTCTACAGCTTTCAAACTACCATCATTGTTCAAAATGAACTGCATTACATTCTGGTTATTCTTGTCCCCGGTCTTGATTATCAAAGGTGATTTCTCAGAATCCGATTGCTTGATCAAACTCTCCAAAATGGAACGTAAGTCTATACTCTCTGCTTCTTCAGAGATTCTCTTCACACTTGAGCTTATTAAAGAACTACTTCTTTCCTTATCTACATTTACATTAGTAGATTGCAATCCCTGTGCCATTGGCTTAATATCCCCTGCAGGGAAGGTCTGCTGAGGGGTAGATAGCTTCTCTTCTTTTTCCTGCAAGGGATTAAGCCTTTCCTTGGGGGGAATATTCTGATAAACCTGGTTAGTTTTTACCTTGGTTTCGGAAATTTTTTCTGTATTTACCACAGTATTATTTTCTGTAGTTTTTTCCTGCTTAGCTTCAACGCGGCTCTCTATTTTATCAGCTTTGGAAATAGTTTCCTGAACGGTAATTTTTCCATTCTTATCATCACCACCTCCAGTATTTACTTTGACCTCTTTTGTAACCTGGGGGCTAAATTCCGCTTTTGCTTCTTTTAATAATCTGTCTTCTGATCTGTCTGTTTTGCTGCTGTGTACAACTTCCTGGTCAGCCTTCTTTACTATAACTACAGGCTGCAGTGGTTTTAATATTTCTGTCGGATTCTTTTCCAATACATTCCCTGCAAATGTATCCTGCATAACATTATCCTGATTGTGTTTCAACGGCACCTTGCTCTCATTTTCACCATTTCTGACCACATCCGAAGATTTGCTCATAATGCCACTATCCAACTTCCCTTCTGGCCTAAACTCACTTATTTTGCTCGCTTGAACCGGTTTTACAGAATCCTCTTTCTTCACACTTATGGGAAATGATGGTTCAAACACTATTTCTGCACCTAAACTCGTCTTCACTGAATAGGTCATACTTTCCATTGTCTTAAAAATTGGCATTGATTTGTAACTTTCCTGAGAAACCTGTGTATAGTTCAAAATCCCAATATCTTTCATATCTTCTCCTATATTACTAAGAGTCTCTTTCTTTAACTCTGCTAAATGCCTCTTTAATTCACCAATTCTTTGGGAATGATCTATCACCTTTGAATCAGACTTATCGATACTACTTAAAATTCTGTTTTTTAATTCTTTATCTATACTCTTATCATTCTTTTTATCAGCATTAATCATAACCTCTGACTTTGCCTGATCAGTAGCATTTACCACAATCTTAGCCTCAGTATTTACTGTTGCAGTTTGTGTAATCACAGGTCTTGCTTGTTCTGTAATAACCTTAACTTCATGTTGTGTATTCTTATCCGGAATCTCTTCCTTTACAACTGCTTTAAATTCTTCCACTTTGGGCATTACTCTGTCAGTTGTATTTGTAACTACAAGCTTTGTATCCTGAGTCACAGGTCTTGGCTGATCTGTAGTAACTTTGACTTCCGGTTGACTATTTCTAGCAGGCATTTCTTCTTTAACAACAGCCTTAAACTCTTCTCCTTTTGGCATTACTCTGTCTGTAGTACTTGCAACTACTGGTTTAACTTCATGATTCAAATGTTTTGACTGATATGCATTTAGCTTACCTTCCGACTGAGTATTCTTAATCGGTATTTCTTCTTTAGTCACAGCCTTATATTCTTCAACCTTAGGCATTACTCTCTCAGTAGTATTAGCAACCACTGGTTTAGTTTCACCGTTAACAGGTCTGGGTTGATCAGGAGTTACTCTTACTTCCGGTTGTGTATTTCTAACTGGCAATTCTTCTTTAACTACAGCCTTAAACTCTTCTACTTTAGGCATTACTCTATCTGCAGTATTTGCAACTACAGGCTTTGCTTCCTGAGTAACAGGTCTTGGCTGATCTGTGCTAACCTTAACTTCCGGTTGTGTATTTCTAATAGGTATTTCTTCTTTAACCACAGCCTTGTATTCTTCAACCTTAGGCATAATTCTGTCAGTGGTATTAGCAATCACAGGCTTAATTTCCTGGGTCACAGTTCTGGGTTGATCAGGAGTTACTCTTACTTCCGGTTGTGTATTTCTAACTGGCAATTCTTCTTTAACTACAGCCTTAAACTCTTCTACTTTAGGCATTACTCTATCTGCAGTATTTGCAACTACTGGCTTAGCCTCATTAGTTACAGGTCTTGGCTGATCTGTTGTAACCTTTACTTCCGGCTGAGTATTTCTAACCGGTAATTCTTCTCTAACCACAGCCTTGTATTCTTCAACTTTAGGCATTACTCTGTCTGTAGTATTTGCAACTACAGCTTTAACTTCATGAGTCAAAGGTCTTGAATGATCTCTATTTAGCTTAACTTCCTGCTGAGTATTCTTAACCGGCATCTCTTCTTTAGCCACTGCCTTGTATTCTTCAACTTTAGGCATTAATCTGTCTGTAGAATTAGTAATTACAGGCTTAACTTCCTGAATTACTGGTCTTGGTTGTTCTATACTAACCTTAACTTCAGGCTGAGTATTTCTAACAGGAATCTCTTCTTTAGCTACAGCCTTATATTCTTCAAATTTTGGCATTACTCTGTCTGAAGTATTTGAAACTATTGGTTTAACTTCATGAGTCAAAGGTTTTGGCTGATCTGTATTTAGCTTAACTTCCGGCTGAGTATTCTTAACCGGTAATTCTTCTTTAGCCATTGCTTTGTATTCTTCCACTTTGGGTAAAACTCTGTCTGAAGTATTAGCAAACACGGGCTTAGCTTCGCCGTTAACAGGCTTTGGCTGATCTACATTTATCTTAACTTCTGGCTGAATATTCCTGGTTGGCATTTCTTCTTTAATAATCGGCTTCTGCACCTCAACCTTCGGCATTACTCTGTCAGTGGCATTTGTAACAACAGGGTTAACTTCCTGAGTAACAGTTCTTGGTTGTTCAATATTACTCTTTACTTCCGGTTGAGTATTTCTTGCAGGTATCTCTTCTTTTACTACAGCCTTATACTCTTCAACTTTGGGCATTACTCTGTCTGTGGTATTCGTAACTACCGGCTTTGCCTCCTGAGTAACAGTTCTTGGTTGTTCAATATTACTCTGAACTTCCGGTTGTGTATTTCTAACAGGAATCTCTTCCTTTACAACTGCCTTAAACTCTTCCACTTTGGGTAAAACTCTGTCTGTAGAATTGGTAACCACAGGTTTGGTTTCATTAGTTACAGTTCTGAGTTGGTCAGTAACTACCTTAACTTCCGGCTGAGTATTCTTAACCGGCATCTCTTCTTTAGCCACAGCCTTATATTCTTCAACCTTGGGCATTACTCTGTCAGTTGTATTTGTAACTACAGGTTTAGTTTCCTGAGTCACAGGTCTTGGCTGATCTATGGTAACTTTAACTTCAGGTTGAGTATTTCTAATCGGCATCTCTTCTTTAACTACAGCCTTATATTCTTCAACCTTGGGCATTACTCTGTCAGTTGTATTTGTAACTACAGGTTTAGTTTCCTGAGTCACAGGTCTTGGCTGATCTATGGTAACTTTAACTTCAGGTTGAGTATTTCTAATCGGCATCTCTTCTTTAACTACAGCCTTATATTCTTCAACCTTGGGCATCAGTCTG
>CAYQPF010000103.1:0-17473 GCA_964419225.1 uncultured Candidatus Cloacimonadota bacterium
CATTTTCGTAGCCAGAGATATATCAGAGAGGAAAAAAATTGAACTTCAGCTGGAAATTGAAAAAGATCATTTAAAGACAATATTATCTTCTATTGTGGACAGTATTATTTTAACAGATATTGATGGAAATATTCGTTTTTATAATGAAGTTGCCAGCAATTATTTCGGTCTAAAAGGTGACATTACAGAACTTCCCAAAATAAATGAGTTATTCATTCCTTTTGATTATCTAAACAAAGAAATCCATATTGATCTACCCAAAATTATTAAGGAATCATCAGTTTTAAGAATGGATGAAGCCAAAATCCATTGGAATAAAAACACTAAATGGATTAATCTATGTGTTTCACCTTTTGAAATGAAATTTGATGAGTTCCAGGGAGCAGTTTTTGTAATCCGAGATATCACAGAATATAAGAAGCTCAAAGAAGAGGTGAATAAAACCCTGAAATTGGAATCTATCAGTAATGTTACAGCAAGATTGGCCAATGATTTTAATAATATTCTAACCGCTATTATGGGGCATATTTCTTTAATTAAATTGAGTGTAAAACCACAGGACAAAATTCTCGAGAGAATCAACAAAGCCGAAGAAGCATCTTTAAGAGCCAAAAAGCTTACAGACCAGCTATTCCAGTTCTATCAAGGCAATAATATGGTACTTTTGGAAGCTAATGCAATAGATCTGGTCAAGCAAGATTATCCATTCATTAATGAGCGAATTAATTTTACGATCAAAATCAATGAAGATGTACCTCAAATTTTATGTGATTCTCAACAAATTAAGCAAGCAATATATAATATTATGCAGAATTCTGCGGAAGCTATCAAAGAAACCGGAAATATTGATATTATTGTTAGTACAGAATCCATACTAAAACATGATCAACCGGATCTGGAAAACGGGAATTATGTATGTATTGCCATCAAGGACAACGGTATTGGAGTACCTAATGAAGTAATCGAAAAGGTTTTTGATCCCTATTTCACGACTAAAGAAATGCGTGCAGGTTTAGGATTAACGGGAGCATTTACTATTCTTAAGAAACATAACGGCACAATTTTAGTAAGTTCAAAACCAAATGAGACGACAGTATCGGTTTACTTACCAATTTCGACATTTGATCTAAGATCAATTTTTGAAGAGAAAAATGAAAGTATCCAGGGAAAAAGAATACTGATCATGGATGATGAAAAACTAGTTTTAGAAGTTGCTACAGAATTTCTTACTCATTTGGGCTATGAGGTTGTTCTGGCCAAAGAAGGTGATGAAGCAATCAGTTTATATAAAGATGCCATGTTGCGAGGAACAACTTTTGATATTGTGGTACTTGACCTTGTTGTTCCTAATGGAATGGGTGCTAAAGAAACTATACGTGAGTTGTTAAAAATAGATCCCAATGTAGTAGCCATAATATCTTCAGGTTATAAGAGTGATCCAATAATGAATGATTACGAAAAACATGGTTTCAAAGGTATTATCCGTAAGCCATATGATTTTCATGAAGTTAATAAAACTTTATTTCAGGCCTTAAGAATTAATGATAATCTATAATCAGTTACAGGAGTTCATGCAATTTTTGAAGACCAGGCATGATTCTCCACATACTTTGTTGGCTTATAAAACTGATTTGGAGCAACTGGATAGTTATTTGAGTGAAATATATGAAGACAAAATAGAGATCAAAGAAATAACCTGGTTGATGATCCGGGATTTCCTCAGGAATCTGTCAGCCAAGAAAATGTCTAACAGAACTTTATCAAGAAAAAGCAGTGTACTCAGAGAATTTTTCAAGTATTGTCTGAAGAACAATCATATTGAAGAAAATCCCGCAAAACACCTTGAGAATCCCAAATTTGAGAAAAAACTTCCAAATTATTTTAAGGAAGAAGAGATAGAATCTCTAGTACAGTTTAGTTCTGAAGATCCATGCCACAGTGTACGTGACTTGGCAATTATTGAATTAATCTATTCAGCCGGTCTCCGCCGCTCAGAACTGGTATCACTGAAAATATCTGATTTAGACTTCAAAAACAGCCTTCTTAGAGTACTGGGAAAAGGTAGTAAGGAACGGATTATTCCATTTGGCAGCAAAGCCAAAGAAGCAGTACAAGCTTATCTGACTGAAAGAAGATCTTTGTTGGGTAATAAATCAGATTTAAGTTTGTTTTTATCCAACGCAGGAACTCCGATGAATGCTTCCCAAATATACTATATCATAAAAAAGAATGTTAAGAAATTGGCCTTAAATAAAGGGTATTCCGCACATACTTTAAGACACAGTTTTGCGACACATTTATTGAGTAAAGGAGCAGATTTGCGTGCTATACAGATGATGTTAGGGCATGAATCTCTTTCGACAACGGAAATCTATACCCACCTGACAGATGCAGACCTGATGAAAGCCTATTTACAGGCACATCCCAGAAGTCAAAAAAAAGATTAAAAAAAGCTTGAAAAAAAATTGCGAGTTATTTAAATTTGTATCATTAGAAAAAAAATAAAAAAAATGGAGGATTACAATGGAAAACAGAGTGCATAATTTTAGTGCCGGACCAGGGGTTTTGCCGTTAGAAGTATTACTGGAAGTTCAAAAGGATCTTGTTAGCTACAAGGGAAAAGGTTTATCAGTAATGGAAATGAGCCATCGTTCCAAAGAGTATCAAGCGATTATTGATGATGCTATGATGATGTTTAAAAAAATCATGGGACTTGGTGATGATTATGAAGTAATCTTTATGCAAGGTGGAGCAAGTTCCCAATTCATGACAGTTCCAATGAATTTCTGCCCGGATGATAAAGTTGCCAACTTTATTAATACAGGCGAATGGGCAACTAAAGCTTATGAACAAGCCAAGAAAGTCGGTAAGAAAACACATCTGGCAGCATCTTCCCAGGAATCTAATTTTTCCTATATTCCAAAAACTTACACATTGTCTGAAAATCCTGCTTTTTTACATATTACTACCAATAACACTATTTATGGAACAGAGTACAAAACTGATATAGATGTTCCTGCAGGTGTACCTTTGATTGCAGATATGTCTTCTAATTTCTTGAGCAAACCAATGGATTTTCAAAAATATTCTTTAATATATGCTGGTGCTCAGAAAAACGTTGGTCCAGCAGGTGCAGTTGTAGTTATAGCAAAAAAAGATTTTCTGGCAACAGGTATTAAAGGTCTTCCGACCATGCTTGATTATAATGTTCATGCTTCCAAAGGTTCTATGTACAATACACCTCCTTCATTTACTATTTATGTAATTGGACTCGTACTGCATTGGATTGAGAAGATGGGTGGTTTGGAAGGTGTTCAGAAGAACAATATCATTAAAGCTAATTACATCTATGATGCAATTGATAATTCCAATGGATTCTACAAAGGTACTGTTGCTAAAGAAGATCGTTCTTTAATGAACATTACTTTCGTCATGGCAAACGAAGCTTTAGAAGAAAAGTTCATTGCAGAAGCAAAAGTAAAGAACATGTCCGGTCTTAAGGGTCACAGAAGTGTTGGCGGTTGCCGTGCTTCAACTTATAACGCACTTCCTCTCGAATCAGCAAAAGCATTGGCTGATTTCATGAATGAATTTGCTGCAGCTAATAAATAATCATTTAGTTCATAAAAAAGGCGAACCGCTTGGTTCGCCTTTTGCTATTTAATCACAGGATTATCCTGTTAAAAATATTTTGCAGCAATATCTGCCAGTTCAGATCTCTCCCCTTTTTGCAAGGTTATATGTCCGACAATATTTTCGTTCTTAAGTTTTTCTGCACTCATGCTTAAACCATTACTCTCAGAATCCAAATAAGGGATATCTATCTGATAAGGATCCCCGGTTAAGACTATTTTTGTCCCTTCCCCGGCACGGGTAATGATAGTTTTCATTTCGTGAGGTGTCAGATTCTGTGCTTCATCAATAATTATATACTGATTAGGCAAACTACGCCCTCTAATATATGTTAAAGGTTCTAATTCAATATAATCAAAATCAAGATAATCCTGAATACTAGGGGTTTTCTTCCCAAAATGCTTGCCATTCTTAGTTTCTTCATGTTCATGATGACCTGAAATCAAAATTTCCATGTTATCATATATCGGCTGCATCCAAGGGTTAAACTTTTCTGATTTTGTACCAGGCAAAAAACCCAAGTCCTTACCAAGCGGAAAGATCGGTCTTGAAACAACTAATCTCTTATATCTGGCTGACTCTACTACCTGATGTAACCCGGCAGCTAAAGCCAAAAGAGTTTTACCAGTTCCGGCTTTACCAATCAAACTCACCAGTCTGATACTCTCATCAAGCAAAAGATCCAACGCAAACTTCTGTTCATCATTACGGTCTGTAATACTAAACACCGGTTGTCCTTTATAACTGCTGAGAGGATATATTGTTTTATTCTCTGCTGAATATCTGCCCAAAAGTACTTCAATGGATGTTTTGGTCTTGATTCGGACAAACTGATTTGGGTAAAACTGGGTATTAGCATGTGTCAAAAAGTGCTTTTCCTCGAACTGATTATACTCAGCCTGAGTAACGATCAAATCCATAACACCAGTGTAAAGTTCATCAAAGTTGATCATATCGTTTTCATAATTCTCAGCTTTGATTCCGACAGCATCACATTTGATCCTCACATTGGCATCTTTAGAAACCAGGATTACTTCATGTTTGGGATTAGCCTCCTGAAAATGAAGTGCAGTACCTATGATCAAATTGTCGTTCTTGTCCGAAAAATGGTATTTCTCTTCCATCTCTCTGATATCATGATCAATCGATACCTGTACAATTGAGTTATGACCTACTTCTACGCCTTCCTGTAAACTGCCTTTACTTCTAAATTCATCAAGATACCTGCCAATTTGTCTGGCATTTCTTCCCTTTTCATCCATCATCTTCTTGAAATTATCAATCTCCTCGATAACAACAATCGGAATGACTACTCTGCCACCCCGGAAAGAAAACAAAGCCTGAGGATTGTGGATCAAAACATTGGTATCTAGAACAAAGATCTTATTCTTGGTTTTCTTTTCATTCGGCATAGCTTACCTCCAGCGATATTTTTATTATATTTTCCAGAACTCGATAGATAATAGAGTTCTCAGAGAGTTCCGGATGAAATGTAGCTGCTACAATATTATTTTCTTTTACCAGTACAGGTAAATCCAAATAAGTAGCTAATATTTCCACCTGTACTCCTGTACACATAATTTTAGGTGCCCGAATAAATACAGCCTCCTTAGCATCCTGAGAAACAGTATCCGGATCAATCCTATAATCTAACAGTTTTTTATCCAAAGTCAATTGTCCAATCTGGGAATCAATCTGTCTTCCATAAGCATTTCTCTCAATAGTAATATCAAGAGCAGGGATATTTACTGTTTGCCCTGGATTGAGGATTCTCTTAGCCAATAAAATTGCTCCCGCACAAGTCACAAAGGTTGTCACTCGTGGATTGAAAATAAATCGTCTTAACAACTCGTCTAAATGGCGAGACTGAATGATTTTGCTGAATGTCGAGGATTCACCACCAGGGATGATAAACAGGTCAGGAATATAGTCTTCCGGTACATCCTTTTCCTGTCGTAACAGTATAATCTCAGCATCTGAAAAATGGGTTTCCAAAGCTTTCTGATGTGCCTGATAATCTCCCTGTAATGCCAAAATGAGTGCTTTTACTACCAACCTCTGGTCTCCAGACGATCTTCATTTTTGATTTTGGAAGTATCTATTCCCAACATGGCTTCGCCCAATTCTTCAGAAATCTCAGCTAATATTTTGGGATCATTATAATATGTTACAGCCATAACCATAGCTTTGGCTCTCTTTTCAGGATCATTAGATTTGAAGATTCCGGAACCTACAAACACACTTTCTGCTCCTAATTGCATCATTAAAGAGGCATCAGCAGGTATTGCTACTCCACCGGCCGCAAAATTTGGCACAGGGAGTTTTCCTGTTTTGGAAATCATTCTTAATAGTTCATAAGGTGCACCCAGATTCTTGGCTTCTGTCATCAATTCTTCTTCGCGAAGCATAGTCAATCTTCTTATACCTGATTGAACTTCTCTCATATGCTTGACAGCCTGAACTATGTCGCCTGTCCCAGCTTCACCTTTTGTTCTGATCATGGCTGCACCTTCACCAATACGGCGTAAAGCTTCGCCAATATTTCTGCATCCGCAGACAAAAGGTACTTTAAAAGCAAATTTATCTACATGAAAAGCATCATCAGCAGGAGTCAATACTTCAGACTCATCGATGAAATCTACACCCAGGTATTCCAAAATTTGTGCTTCAGCAAAATGCCCAATTCTGCACTTAGCCATCACGGGGATATCAACTACCGACATAATTTCCTTAATGATTTTCAAAGAAGCCATTCTGGCTACTCCACCCATCGCACGAATATCAGCAGGAACTCTTTCCAATGCCATAACAGCAGAAGCTCCAGCTTTCTGTGCTATTTCCGCTTGTTTGGCATCCGTTACATCCATGATCACACCGCCTTTCAGCATATCGGCCAAACCGATCTTTAATCTCATTTCAGACATGAGATATACCTCCATATATGTTTTTTTATGATATTAATGCACCAATAGGAATATCTTTATCCGGCTTCAAAACGGTCATTGTCCCGTTAAAATCTGCAGCCAGAATCATTCCCTGAGACTCTAAACCCATTATCTTCCTGGGCTTGAGATTGATCAGAAGAACCACTTTCTTACCAATTGCTTCCTCTGCTTTATAAAACTCCCCGATTCCCGCAATCACTTGTCTGGTCTCAAAACCCAGATCTACCTGTAATTGTAAGAGCTTTTTTGATTTCTCCACTTTTACAGCCTGGATGATTGTCCCTATCCGTAAATCAAGCTTGGCAAAATCCTCATATTCAATTTCTTTTTTCTTCTCAACATATTCTACAGCAGGGACAACAATTGTTTTAGCTTTTAATAAATTAACCTGTTCTTCGATAAGACTATCTTCGATCTTCTTGAACAGGGGTTGAAAATCACCGAGTTCTTCTATATAACTATAACTTAAGTTCAATTCATCCCAGCCTGTAACCTCTGGAAGATTCATCATCTTTCTTAAAACATTCATTGTATCAGGCATGATAGGTGACAACAATACGGAAACTTTTCTTAAAATCTCTGCACATATATATATTGTCTCAGCAGCTTTTTCAGTTTCAGCTTTAATCTCCACCCAAGGTTTGGTTTCATCAAAATACTTGTTACCCAAACGGGCAATATCCATGATTATCTTTACAGCTTTTCTAACTCTGAAATTCTGATATGATTCCTTTATTTCATCTGTTTTTTCCTGAACTTCTTTTAAAACAGTCTGACTGCACTCTGAAAGATTAGGCACAATTGGAATCTGATTGGTAAAGGATTTCTTGGTAAAAGCAAATACTCTGTTAGCTAAATTCCCTAAGATATTAGCTAATTCGTTATTTACTCTACCCTGAAAATCTTTCCAGGTAAAATCACTGTCTTTATTCTCTGGTGCATTACATGCCAAAACATATCTCAGCCATTCACCATCAAACAGTTTAAGATAATCATCCACCCAGATCGCATAATCTTTACTCGTAGAAATCTTATCTCCTTCCAGATTTAAATACTCATTTGCAGGGACATCTTCAGGTAATATATATTTTTCTTTCTGACCCATCAGCAAGGCAGGCCAAATAATCGTATGAAACGGGATATTATCTTTTCCGATGAAATGATACATTTTGGTTTCAGGATTTAACCAATATTCTTTCCATTTATCCGGTTGCCCTGTCTTTTCCGCCCACTCTATTGTAGATGAAATGTAGCCGATAGGTGCATCAAACCATACATATAGCACCTTTCCTTCCGCATTCTCAAGAGGTACCGGAACGCCCCAGTCAATATCTCTGGTGATAGCTCTTTCAATCAATCCCTCTTCCAGCCAGCTCATGATAAAACGGTGAACATTATCTTTCCAATTTGTTTTCGTCTCTATCCAATCCCGTAGTTTGGTCTCAAACTTGGGTAAATTCAAAAACCAATGTGTAGTGTCTTTGACCACCGGAGTGTTATTGCAGATCTTGCACTTAGGTTCTATTAATTTAACAGAATCTACCAACTTTCCACAGGTATCACATTGATCGCCTCTGGCTCCTTTAGCTCCACAGTCGGGACAAATTCCTTCAACATATCTGTCTGGCAAAAACCTTTTGTCGTGTTCACAATACATTTGGGCATTTGTATGCACATTTATATAACCAGCTTCAAGTAAATTCAGGAAGAATTCCTGGGATAATTTATGGTGATTCTGTCTGGCAGTACCGGAAAAATTGTTAAAAATGATATTTAACCCATTAAAACTATCTTGAATACTCTTATGATATCTGTCAACTATATCCCTAGGCTGAACACCCTCTGATTCTGCTTTAATGGATATCGGTGCTCCATGCTCATCAGTTCCACAAATAAATAAAACTTCTTTTCCTGTCAGTCTTAAAAACCTGACATAAATATCTGCCGGCAAATATGCCCCGGCTACATGCCCTATATGTAAACGTCCATTAGCGTAAGGCAACGCTCCAGTAACTAATATTTTTTCCAAAGTAACCTCAAATTAATCTAAATATGTGCTCAATATTCTTTGTAAATCATTCATACTATATGGTTTGGAAATAGCTTCCTTAAACCCGGCTTCTTTATATACTTTTACATCAAACTCTGTTACCATACCTGAGGCCAGAACTGCAGCATAATTTGCATCAATCTTGTTTAATTCGGCAAATACTTCATAACCTGTAGCATCTTCCAAGTTCATATCAAAAATTGCCAACCCTATTTCCTGATGGCTTTTATTAAATTTTTCGATAGCTTCTGCTTTTGATTCTGCAGATACTACTTCATATCCCATTATCTGAATCATCTCAGAGGTTAATTCATTCAAAGTAGAATCATCTTCTACTAAAAGTACCTTTTTTTTGTCTGCCATAATATTATCCTATGTAATTAGTGTGTAACAGATTGAGTGCTGTTACAAGATTGTTGTTATCTATGATCAAGGAAATACCAATCTTCGCATTTCGTATTTCTTTAACCTCAATTTTATTCCTGTTTAAAAATTTAATTAACTCTGAAAGAAATTTCAAATCAAAAGAGAATCCTATACCTGTTAGAGAAACTGAAGCTAAATCCAGAACAACTTTATATTCAAAATTGGGAAATGAAGATAAGATGGATTCCAGCTTCAAAGCATAATTCATGTCCAAATAAATATTTATTTGCTTTGTAGAAATAATATCATAATCAAACAACTCGAGATTATTCTCTGCTAAAAATTCTGCTATACTCGAGTTACCACCCTTAAATTGGATCTCATACTTGTAGAGATCTGCCTTGTGTGCTATTGCACTGATCACAGGACTTTCCATATTGGATATTTCTTGAACCATTGTACCTTCTTCAAAAGTAAAGGATGACTTTACTTCTACCGGAATTTTGTATTTTGAGGCAAATTCCACCGAGCGTGGATGTAATACCTGAGAACCTGAATACGCTAAAAACAACATCTCATCATATGAAATACAGGAAAGTTTACGGGCACTATGCACCAACCTCGGGTCAGCTGTGAAAACTCCGTCCACATCTGTATAAATCTCACATTTGCCTACACCCAAATATGAAGCCAAAGCTACTGCTGTTGTATCTGAACCCCCTCTGCCCAATGTAGTAACTTCCTTTTCCCCGCTTACTCCCTGAAAACCCGCCACTATGACTATCTTGCCCTTGTTCAACTCATCTTTTATTCTAAATGCATTCACATTCTTGATTCTGGCATTTCCGTGGGCAGAATCTGTTATTATTCCGCTCTGAGATCCTGTAAATGATATAGAATCCAAACCATTTTCCTGCAAAGCTAATGACAACAAAGACATCGAGATCCTTTCACCAGCTGTCAGCAACATATCCAACTCCCTTTGAGACGGATTATTTGTTATCTGAAAAGCCAATTTAATAAAATCATCTGTTGTCTTACCCATTGCAGAAACAACTATAATTATTCTGTCATCAACTCCCTTGCCAGCCTTGATCTGCTTGGCAATGTTGACAATCTTCCCGATACTCCCTACGGATGTACCACCAAATTTCTTTACTATAATATTCATCATTTTCATAATTTAGGACTTATGTTGCTTGTCAAGTATTCATTTGACACAAATCCATATCTTAGATTTAAGAGAATTTATGAATAAAATAAAAATTCTCAATGAAGATGTTGCTAATAAAATTGCAGCAGGCGAAGTCATCGAAAGACCAGCTTCAATTGTTAAAGAACTGGTAGAAAATTCTCTCGATGCAGGTGCCCTGAAAATAACCATTATCATCGAAAAAGGCGGAAAAGAACTGATCCAGGTCATTGATAATGGCTGCGGGATGAATGAAAATGATGCTCTTCTGGCCTTCGAAAGACACGCTACCAGTAAGATCAGATCTGTTGAAGATATCTTTCAAATCAGTACTCTCGGCTTCAGAGGTGAAGCCATCCCAAGTATTGCCTCTGTCAGTGATTTTACTCTGATTACCAAAGAAAATACTCAGGATACCGCCACTCTTATCACCTTCAACTATGGAAAACTCATGGATGTCAGCAAAACCTCAGGTAATGATGGCACCAGTATCACCGTAAAAAAACTCTTCCATAACCTCCCGGCCAGACGAAAATTCCTTAAAACAGATCAAATCGAATTCAAACACATCCTTAAGTATATCCACTACCAGTCTCTTGTTTTTCCTCATGTCCACTTCAGACTAATTAACGAAGGAAAAGAAAGACTCAATTACCCCGCTGTTGATTCCAGATATAAAAGATTAATCGAAATATTCGGTTCAAATTTCGACAAAAAACACTTCGTCGAAATCAATAAATCTCAGATTAATATTGAAATTCACGGCTACATCCAAGGCTTAAACGACTTTCAAAGTGATCTCGAAGACTGGAAATACCTCTTCATAAATGGCCGTTATATCCAGGATAAAACCGTTTTCCATAGTATTAAAACAGCCTATGAACCTTTCCTGAGAAAATATCGCCATTTCTCCCAGGGTATCCTGCCCTCTTATTTACTCTTTATCAATATTGCCCCGGAACTTGTCGATTTCAATGTCCATCCCGCTAAACTCGAACTCCGCTTCAGAGATACTCAACTTGTTTATAATACCCTGAAAAACCTGATTACTGTCTCTTTAATGGAAAATGATAAACAGGAATTCCAGGATAAACTTCCCGACTTGTCCCAACTATATCCTTCCCGTCCTTCAATTTCCACAGATCTCTCAGCTCAGACAAGTCAGACACGTCCAACTGGCCTGACTAGTCCTACTCTTCTGACAAATCAGAATATTCGGACAGGTCAAACAAGTCAGACTGATCCGACTAAACAAATTCGTCCAACTGGACTTACCTCTCCCCAATTGCTTCATCAGGCATTGGATTCACTCTATCAACCCGATTTCTTTGTGGAAACCAAACCTCAACCTCTTAATTATAAAAAAGATGAGATCTTTGTCAGAAGCGAAGAAGATATCCTCAATCCCTGGCAATTACATAATTCTTACATTCTCCTCCAGACAGAAGATGGCCTTCTTGCTATTGATCAGCATGCTGCTCATGAACGGGTTATTTATGAAAAAATCCTGCACAGAATTCACGGTGCACCGGCTGTAACTCAAAAACTCTTATTTCCTCTGGTTATCGATATTCCGCCATATATCAAAAAAGAAATCATGGATTTAATCGAAGAAAAACTCGATATTCTTAATAAAATCGGATTTTTTATTAAAACTTTCAGTGGCAATTCTGTCATCGTCGATGAAATCCCCGCAGAACTGGATGAATGGGAAGGAGGAGCCGTATTTATCGATATCTTGAAACAACTTGAACAAGAACTTTCTGCTACTAATGATTTCAGAGACAGTATCTCCAAATCTGTCGCCTGTAAAGCAGCTATCAAAATCAATAAACCCATGAGCAAAAAAGAGATGGTCTCTCTCGTCAGAGACTTATTTGCCTGCGAAGTACCCTACTTTTGCCCGCATGGAAGACCATTGATTATAAAGATAACTCTCGAAGAATTTGAAAAAAAGTTCAAAAGAATCTGATGTTACCTAAAATTATTGTCATTCAAGGCCCCACTGCCAGCGGTAAATCCTCCCTGGCTCTGGATATTGCCAGACATCTTAATACCGAAATCATCTCTGCAGATTCCAGGCAGGTTTATAAATACATGAATATAGGCACTGCTAAACCCTCTCAGGCAGATCAGAATAAAGTTAAACATCACCTGATCGACATTATTACTCCTGCTGAAAAATATGATGCAGGCCGCTTCTGTCAGGATAGCAAAAAAATTATCACCTCTCTCCTTGATCAGGGAAAAGTCCCTGTCATTGCCGGTGGTACTGGCTTATATATCAATAGTCTGATCAAAGGAATATTTGCCATCGACTCAATTCCCCCGGAAATTACAAACAAAATACAGGATGATCTCCAAAACTTCGGCCTTCCGGAATTATTCCAAAAACTCCAATCTGTTGATCCTCTCTCCGCCAGCCAAATCAGCCAAAATGATAAACAAAGAATTACCAGAGCTCTGGAAATTTTCTTCTTCACCGGCAAAACCAGAAATGAACATTGGGAAAATCAAATAGCAAATTGCCCTTATGATGTTTTCAATATTTGTATTCAGGGAGACAGAACTCTTCTCTATAACAGAATTAACCACAGAGTCGATCAAATGATCTCTGATAACCTAATTCTTGAAATTAATTCACTTCTGCAAATGGGCTGGAATGAACTGCATCCCGGATTTAATACTGTGGGATATCGTGAATATTTTCAAGTACTTAACCAACAAATTAATGAACAGCAATACATCGATTTAGTCAAGCAACATAGTCGCAATTATGCCAAAAGGCAGTTTACTTGGTATAAAAAGCAACATTTTAATTTGACAATTGATTTAAATGATGTTATACTATCGAAAATAATTCAAAAGATTGAAAATTTTGTAGTGGGTGGGATATGTCTATAATAGTAGCCAGGATTAATGAGTATGAAATTAAAGAAGAAGAATACAGGCATGAGTTGGAGTGTTTATTAAAAAACCTAAAATTGGAACAAGCAAATCTGGAATCCAAATATCAAGCTATCAATCAGTTGATCGAAGGATATCTGCTTCTGTCTGTATCCAGAAAGTCCGGTATCGCTATAGAACAGGAGGAAATTGACCATGCTCTGGTCGATATTATGCTCCAATATGACTCCGAAGATGATTATTTATCTATGCTAGATAAGAATCTTCTCACCGAAAGTATTATTATTCAAAGAATTATAGATTCCATATATATTAAAAAATATATCACAACTAATTTCCTGATCAATGAGGATATCTCAGATGACCTACTCAAAGAAGTTTACGAAGAAAATCTCGATTGCTTTAAAGTTAAAGAATCTATCAGAGCTTCTCATATTCTCATTAAAGGAAATAGTACTGCAAGCCTGGTCAGAGCTAAAGAAATCCGTGATAGTATTAAAGATAAGAATGATTTTCTGACATATGCCAAAGGGTGTTCTGATTGCCCAAGCTTCTGTCAATTCGGGGAACTTGGCATCATTACCCGAGGCGTTATGATCAAAGAATTTGAAGAAGTTGCCTTTAACCTTAAAATTGATGAAATCAGTCAACCTGTCCTTACCCCTTTCGGCTTTCATATTATCCTGGTAACTGAAAAACGCCAGAGTTCTCTTGCCGATTTCGATCATATTAAAGACTCTCTGAAAAAACGCGTTCAACAAATTGAAGGTGAACTCCGCCTGAAAAAACATCTTAAAGAACTTAAAGCTCTCGCTACTATTGTCATTTATGATGAATTACTCTAAAATTTAGCATTCACCCTTGACTACACTTTCCCTCTCCCATGACTAATTAGGAATTGATAATTTTTAATTAATAACACCTGAGGGTTTCAATAATTTCCCCTCCCCCCATTAATAATTAATAATTGATAATTAATAATTAACTACGCTTGACAAAATTCCAAAATAATATAAACTATATTTCATATTAGTCTTGGAGTTTTATATGAAGTTAAATCTCGCCCTAATGTTTATGGTTTTAGTATTTTCTTTCCTATCCGCACAAAAAATTGATATCAAAGCTATGCAGGCCAGTGGTGAATGCCTCATCGGTCAGGCTGAAAATCCCGTATTCGAGAAAGCAGACAAAGATGCTCTGGCATACCTCATTTCTCAAATTTCCGTTCGCGTGGAAGCCAACTTCACTGATATGCGTGAAGAAGCTAACGGTAATCTCAATGAACTGACCCAACGTCTGATCAAAACCTACTCTTCTTCTATTCTTACTAACGCCTCCCGCTATACCGAACCACAGAAAAAAGGAAGTTATAAAGTTTATCGCTACCTCAAACTCGCTGAAAAAGATAAAATCTTTGCCGAACGGAAAAACAGAGTTTTGGAATATGTGGAAACTGCCCGCAAAAATGAAGACCTTAACGATACCGGCCTCGCTCTAAAAAATTACTATTGGGCTCTCATTCTCCTGAAAAGCCTGCCCGATAAAAATAATGTTTACTATAACTTCCAAAATCAGGATAAACTTCTGCTCGTTTTTCTCCAGGATAAGATCCAAAACGTTCTGAGAGACATTACTATCGAAGTTTCTGAGACCAGTCAGGGTAAAGAATTCAGTAAACTTCTTCTCAAAGCTAAAAATCAGCAGGGAATCATTATGAATCTTGATTTCCAATACTTTGATGGCGAAGACTGGAGCAGCTCCAATATCAAAGACAGCCAGGGTGCTGTTATCATTAAGACCGACTATCTCCAGACTGTTCAGGAAATCATGATTAATCTGGACTACCAATACCTCAAATACTTAGGCGAAACACCACTCGACGAAGATGTTAAACTCCTCTCCGAATATATCTCCATTCCTTTCGATAATAAGAAAAAACTCAATATGCCCTCCAAAAAACAAATCCAAATCGAAAAAGAAATTCAGGAACATAAACCCTCTCCCGCCAAAGATTCTGTCCTGGTCGTTTCTGCTCAACCTGATAAAAAGGAAAATAACCTTGAACTGCAGGACATTGTCACTCAAATTATCAAAGCTATCAAACAGGAAAAATTCCCTCCTGTACAACAATTCTTCAGCCCCACCGGTTATTCACAATTCCTCAAGATCATGAACTACGGACAAGTAACCCTTTACAAAGATAATTTCCAAGTCCATTATATGAAAGTGAACGACCAAACTCAAATCCGTAGTATCCCTCTCTTATTCCGTCTCGATAATCGTAAAACGATCTATGACAATATTTCTTTGATCTATGAGAACGGAAAAATCCAATGGGTCAATTTTACTATCAATGATAATATCGTGGACGATGCCGTTAAAAGAGGCAAACTCGTTAATGACTTTAACGACCGGATGATGTGCGTCAGCTTTATGGAATACTACAAAACAATCTTCAATCTCAAAGACATCACCCGGATCAATGAGATTTTTAGTGATTCTGCCGTAATTTTTGTTGGTTATATCAAGAGAAAGGCTTCTGCCGAGGAAAAAATCTCCGATGCTATCAATAAACAATTGGGCGATGAAAGACTCCGCGTCAATAAACTAACCAAATCTCAGTACTTAAGCAATCTTGAAAACCAGACCTTCCGAAAGAATAAATTCATCAACCTTCAGTTCGAAGACTTTGAGTTAATCAGAAAGAACCGCCAAAGCTCTGTCTATGGCATCCAGCTCAAACAGCTCTATTACTCCTCAGGATACTCAGACAAGGGCTATCTGCTCCTCCTGGCTGACTTCAAAGACAGCAAAGAACCCAAAATCTTCTTCCGTTACTGGCAACCAGCTAAAGCCAGTGATGAAAATATGGAACGCCTCCAAATCGGAGACTTAAGGTTCTAATTTAATATAAATGTATCCCGTACGAGGACGGACAGAATTTTCCCAACTAACAACTATCATTCTGATCCATCTAGTCCTTATTGTCCATTTCGTCCTTCTATAACAAACAAAAAAATGGGCTCCGCAGAGCCCATTTTTCTTATCTTAAAAGAGAATATTTGAAGAGTAAACAAGGTAAATTTATCTCTTCCTTACCCCAATTAATAATTAATAATTGTTGTCTATCCCCTCGTGATTTCTTTCTTCAAAAATTCTATATACTTAATTCCCGTGGGATTAGTTTTATAAAGAATTGCCAGATAATAACTGATCATATCACCCAGATAGATCAGGGAAAAAATTCTTTCGATCAAAGAATCCCCTTCTGTATAGAAGTCTAAGTATTCTATGTTCTTCTGCTCCAGGATCTTCTTGAAAGCTGTCACTCTGTTCTTATAGCGGGGTTCAATACTCATATTATTGAGAAACACGGGTTTGAAGACATCATCATAATGATTGCATTCCCACGCTTCGATCTCGTTATGATTCATTTCAGGGAAGGTATGATAAAAGGCAGGATATTTGGTATTCTCATTAATCTGGCATTTCCAACGGTATGCTATCGGCTCCAGATCAGGCGAAGTTGAATAGATGATGGGAATAAATCCTTTCATATTTTCAGCTGAATTCTTGGCAAAGTTCTCGAGTTCCGGCACCTTGTACGAAATTGCCCCTGCTTTCTTAATCAAATTAGCAACTGTTGACTTTACTACAGCACTTTGATCCGGAATAACTTTAAACAATTCCAACACTTTCAGTAAGGAAAAGAAAAGATAACCAATAGCTGAACGGGGTGGAAATCCGCACTGGAGTTCCAACCAGAGATAATCTTCCTTCAAAATGTCTTTCAGCTTCCCGCCTACTGATATTGCAGCTATGAATTCTGTTTCCTTCAATGCTTTCTCCAGACAGGTTAAGGTCTCTTCCGTATGCCCGGAATAACTGCAGGCTATTACCAAAGTGAATTCATCAATCAAAGGAATATCATAATCCTTCACCACACAAATTGGAATTGTAGAAGAAAAGGCTCTCTTGGCTATATCTGCAGAAATAGCTGAACCGCCCATCCCGCAAATTACGATTTTCTGGATGGCAGTCAACTTTATGTGTTCAAAATGCTCAGGATAATGCACCTTTGGTTCGAAATAAGCCCGCATAATATGCTCTGGCATGTGGATAATCTTGTGATACATATCTTCAGTATCATATTGCTTGTGAATATCTAATTCGTCTAATATACTCATATTATTCTCCCTGCGGCTTCTTTTTTCTTCATATATTCATTTATTTCTTCAGCTTTCTTCTCAAATCCCTTTTTCCCCATCAAAGCATAAGTAGCAATTTTACCTGCTTCTACACCTGGCTGATCTAATGGATCAATCTCTAACAACTTACCGGTAAACACTGTTTGAACTTCATATAAAAAGATAAATTCTC
>CAYQPF010000104.1:0-17396 GCA_964419225.1 uncultured Candidatus Cloacimonadota bacterium
CAGGAGATCAGGAAGCAGTATGGACTGGTTTGAATAATAGTAATGAAGCTGTCACAAGCGGGATTTATTTCTATAAATTAACCGCAGGAATTAAAACTGAAATGAAGAAAATGCTGCTTTTGAAGTGATTAGCATCAAGCATTTGATTCAGATATAATATCTTATGTACTGAGACTCTCAGATTGGGAATCAATATGATGCGAACTTGAAGTAAGGATTCTTTAGTTCAAATCAATATGACAGGAGGAGATTGATGCATTCATCTCTCCTCCTGTCCTTGTTCAAAAAGGGTCTCTACTAAAAATTACTCCTTCCACCTTTATATTGACAAATTTTCTGACTTTTTGTATATGTATAACCCGGATTGTGCAGTAGAGGTTTGCAAGCTGGGTCGAAGATCATGAAAAGTGAAGGCTTGCAATCGAACGAAGTTATATAATAAATATATGGTGAGTAAGATTGTAAGTTTTTCAAATTCATTAGCTTCAGCCAGATTGTGAAGATTCTACTGCACAGTTCGAGTTTAAAATTCCATTACAGGAAGAAAGAAATTATCCGGGGTTATTATGAATGTACTGAAAGCTTCTCTAATTATACTTATCCTGTTGCAAGCAGCATTTGTTTTTACGTTAGATTACAATTCTATGGATTTACCAACCTTACAAAAATACGCCGATCAAGGTGACAAATTAGCTCAAAGTGAATATGGCTGGCGTTACATGAATGAAAAAGATTATGTGAATGCTGCTTTATGGCTTAAGAAAGCTGCTGAGCAGGGTCATGCCAGATCTCAGTTAATATATGGATATCTCTTGCAGAAAGGACTGGGTCTGGAGCAAAATCCTAAAGAAGCTTTAAAATGGTACAAAAAAGCTGCCGATCAGGATGATATTGATGCTATGATGAGAATTGTAGAGATGTGTTTTCAAAATGAACCTATAGATTATAACCTGTCTTTCTCGATGTTATCCAAAGCATCCGTCCTTGGTGATATAGATGCGACAGTCCAGTTAGGCGTCTGTTATGCCATGGGACACGGCACTAAACAGGATTTTGTTAAAGCTATGCAGATTTTTAAAACTGCAGCAGATTCCGGAAATAGAATCGCTCAAAAAAACGTAGGCTATATGTATCTGGATGGCCAGGGAGTCAAAAAAGATCTTACTGAAGCTAAAAAATGGCTGACTTTAGCTGCTGATCAAGGTGATGATGAAGCGATTTATGAAATGGGAGAATTGTGTTATGAGTCAGAACCAGCTGACTATGATACTGCTTATAAATGGTTTAAACTGGCTGTAGAAAAAGGAAATACCGATGCTGTCCTATATTTGGGATTATGTTATGAATACGGCAGAGGAACTCCACAAGACTACAAAACTGCTTTTGAATTATATAAAAAAGCCGGCGAAAATGGAAATACACAAGGACAATACAATTTGGGAGTACTCTATCAGGAGGGGCACGGTGTTGAAAAAAATATGGATGAAGCAAGAAAGCTCTTTACCCTCGCAGCAGATAAAGGAAATGCCGACGCCATGAACAATTTAGGATTTATCCTTGTTAATTATGAACCAAAAGACTTTGGTAAAGCTATAAAGCTGTTTACCAAGTCAGCTGAGTTAGGTTGTACAATAGCAAAACTCTCCCTGGCAAGCTGTTATGAAAATGGAGTTGAAGTAAAACAGGATTATAAAAAGGCCTTTAATTATTATAAAGAAGCAGCTGATGAAGGAGATTGTGAGGCACTGAAAATTTTAGGCGATTATTATTATGCCGGTCTGGGAATTGATAAAAACGAAAAAGAAGCTTTCCGTTTATATACCTTAGCTTCTGATCAGGGATCGTTACAGGCAACATTCAATTTAGTTACCATATATGCAGAAGGGACTGTGGTTAAACAGGATTTATCTATCGTTTTCAACCTCATAAAAAAGTGTGCAGATGGAGGTTTACCCAGAGCTTATCTTCTCATGGGGGATTCTTATCTCGACGGACTTGGAGTTACACAAGATCTGCAGGAAGCGATCAAATGGTATGAAAAATCTTACAATGTCGGAAAAGATCCTGATGCTCCATATTGCTTGGGACTCGCTTACTCTAAGGATCTGACAAAATCCCAAAATGTTAGAGAAGCACTGAAATGGTTTGAAATTGCCGTTGTTAATAACGATTCCAAAGCTTTCAAAGAACTTATAAACATCAATTTAAAGACCAGCAATTCTGAAGCTTACAAATGGCTCACAATTATGAAACTCAAAAGCTCCTCAAATGATCAATTTGATGAATCCTATTATGAAGCAACTAATACGCAATTAACTGCACTTATGACGAAAGATCAGATTAACCGTGCAACCAGACTCGCTAAAACCTGGATCCAGGAACACAAATAACCGGGCATGCGTTTTCCAACTTTTGTACAGCCAGACTTTTGACTGGCTTCCAATTATTTCCATTAGTGCTTATTGGTGCCTATTCGTGGTTAAACTCTCCCAATCGCCTCTCTTACTGACACCGCTGATTTCGCTGTTAATCGCTGATATAATTAATAAACTTGCTTGCTTTGAAACCAAGTTAATGATTTCAGATTAGATAAACTTTCAGGTTTATTCATTCAATCCATTACTTTTTAAATAATATTTAGCGTTTTTATCTCCCAAAGCTGCTGCTTTCCGATAATATTCATTCCCACGATTAGGTTTCCCGGTTTTATTATACAAATCCCCTAAATTGCACATAGCATCTGTGGATTGGGGATTTATTTCCAATACTTGAAGATAAGTAATTATTGCAGGTTCGAGCTGGTTACTCAGAATTTGTAATTGTCCTTTGAAACAATAATACATATCATTGTTGGGAGCATTATCTATGGCTTTATTAATATATTTTATGGCGTTGGGTTTATCTCTTTTGTTGAAGTATAATATGCTTAAATTGTAGTAGATATTATCATCACCTGGACTAAGCTCAATTGCTTTTTCAAAACTCTCAATTGCTTTGTCTCTCTGACCTAAAGATGAATAAGAAATCCCGATATTTTTGTAGTATCCTGCCTCCTTTTTATTCTCTAATGCTTTATTATAATAATCAATGGCTTCGTTATAATTACCAAGCATTAAAAAATTATAACCAATAAGGGACAGAACTGATTTGTCTTCAGGATATATCTCATACACATATTTGTAAGTATCAGCAGCCAGCTGATACTTCGTTTGTTTCTGATATAAGGAAGCCAAGCAAGAAAGCAAAGTGGTATCATAGGGCATTCTTGTAAGTCCTTGATTTAAATAGTCAATTGCTTTAGTTGAATCGGCTATGCTCATATTAAAATCCACTATCTCTACATATACTGAAGAGTTTAAGGAATCGATTTTAATGTTCTGCTCTAATACCAGATTAGCTTTATTATATTTATTTAATCCAATGTAGCACTTACTAATCGTAGAATTTACTTTAAGTAAATGAGATTTATTGTTTGAATATCTACCTAATGAAGGATCCATTTCAATAAAGAACTTGGTTGAAATCCCATTTGCTTTTAAACGGTACTTATCCAGATTTTTATCTACTTCAAAAGCCTTTTTGAAATAATCGAGAGCAGATACATAATCCTTGTTCCTATAAGCAGATTCGGCTAATTTAATAATTACTATGCTATTTTTAGGATTATTTTCATATTGCTTTTTAAAGCAAATTTCCGAATTCTCATAATCACCAAGTTCTTCATAAGAGGAGGCCAGGTAGAAAAGGGTTAAATCATCTACTACAGAATACAAATCTTTAATTAATTTTCCTCGTGTAACACTGGGTAATTTATTTTCATCATAGCGCTTACCATAAAAATAATAAAAATCAGGACAGAATTTTGCCTTTTCGTTCTCCAGTCCTAATACCAATTTGAAATATTCAATTGCAGAATTAAAATCCTTTTGTGAGTAATAAACACCACCCATCTGAAATTTTATTAATTTTTCAGGAACTCCATTGTCCTTAGCTATATTTAAAAAATTCTATTGCTTTATCATATTCTCCGTAGAAACTATACTCACATCCTAAATAATAGTATTGATAAGCTGTTATCTGGTTCAGCCCATTCAGTCTAAATATAAATAATGACATGATAAAAGTTACAATTATCCACTTCTTCAACAACCCATTCCTCCGTCTGATCTATAATTGAATATCACCAATAAGAGCAATATTTACTTCTTCCAATTACTTCCTTTATTTTATATATCAAAGAAAAATATTTAATCAAGGGGAGTCAAGAATTATTCCAGTTGAAGGTAACAATTAGAAAGATTTACATGCATTTTTTTTACATTAATCAATAATGATTGGATTATGGTTTTTTGTATAACAAATTAAATGAAGTTTAACAATAAATCAGTTTTGAACAAATAACCAATTCAAGTGATAGATATTTCTCGATACCAGTGTTATTTCGTTTCAAATGTGGCGGATTCTTTGTTCTTTAACAGGTATCGATACCTGATTTTACAGTCATCTCCCTCTCCCTTAGTCAAGACCTCAGTCAAACCAGCAATTTGATTCAATGGAGAGTATTCTCTGCTTTCAAAGAAGATTTCTACATCATAATCATTATTGTTGGTAAATACTACTTTCTTCTCAGAACCTTTACCGTAAGTACATTCTCTTGATATGTTAAATGGAATTCCAAAATCAATTAGTTCACAAGCCGAGGGACCATAATCTTTCGGTTTTGAACTCAAATGATGTTCACTCATATATCTTAACTGCCCCAATTCATCAATTTCATAATTATTAAGCATACCGGGAAATATATGATTTTGTCCAGCAGTTAAAAAATCCTCAGGAATTTGAACCGCATACCTAAGATCATTAGTAAAGTCAAAATAAATGCTTTTGGTTACTTTATGTGCAATTCGTTCAATATACGGTAGCCTAATTTCCTCATTATTAGCAATACCTAAAGAATCCATTAAAATAAAGACATCACTTTCAAACTCATGTTTCTTTTCTTTGTTCACTTCCATGATTTCGAAATAGTTAGGCTTTTTGGTATTACTTTCATTAAACATTGAATTTTCATTATAAACAAGCAGACAATTTGCAAAAGCTTTCCCTGAATAATTTCTTACTGTTTGGAATCCGCTTAACTTATATGTATTTTTATTCAGTATTCCCTGATATGTCGTTAGATAGCTCAAATCCTCGAATATATACTCGAATTTGATAATACTTTGTTGTTCATGAAAACTGTCTATCGAAAGTATTAAAATATTCGAAAAAAGATCAAAATTTTGATTATATCTGTCAGTAATTGATTGAATATCTTTCAAATGAATTAATTCTTGCTTCGTTTTTGAGATCAATACCAATGTGGAATCAGAAATATCTGTTATAGTTCCTGCTACTTGTGAATTATCAGATAACCTTATTAACCAGGGATAGTTTTGGAAATGGGCAATATCGTTGCCCAAACTGCTAATTTTTTTAAGAACTGCATTCTTTTGGATTACAGCTGCACTATCAATATTTACTGAAATACTCTTAGTATCAATAGATGAAGGAACATTCTCTAATATTATTTTGTTTAGTCCTTTTCCCAAATTAATAAATCTTTCATTGGTATAAATAACATTTTGTTCATCAGATAAAGGTCTATTTAACCACAAAACAGGTTTTGCCAAACAAATAATATTGGTTATCATAAATAATATTATTACCAAATATCTCAAAAATACCTTTCCTTGTTATATTTTACTTTTATAGTTTTTTTCTCATTAGCATTCAGCATTAATTTTCTTTTTCCTTTATTGGAATATAAATCATAATCAAGTTGAATTTCCTGCAAAGAATCAGTATTATTTGAAATTGAATATGTTATCTTTAATTTAATATCCTTACCATTGGAAAAATATTTATTGCAAATCTCAATATCCTGAATTTCCACACTAAATTCATCATTCCCCAAAAAAAAGTTTAGGTTTCTGTTTTTCTTCACATCCCAAACCTCGTAACATAAATCTAAATAATATTGTTTCATTTCACGATACAGAACAAATGCATCACTAAACCCTAAAGAAGAATTATAGAAATCATTATCCTCCTCACTCAGGGATAAATTTAATACTGATTTTCCATAAAAAGCTTTTACAGTATTCCTATTGAAATTCTTATTCAGGATGGGGATACTCTTTGTTATCATACTTCTTAAACTATCAGTAATTAATAATTGTACACGATTATACATTTTCTTTTCTGAACCTAATCTGTAAATCCACAAAGAGTCAGGAGTATTTCTAAGGATAGATACTATCTTGTCTGCTATATCTTCATTATATTTTTTAACTTGAAATACTTTTGCAAGCTTATGCTTTATTTTTTTTTCTGATTTAAATGGGATCATCTGTGTTTGGTGTTTATCAAGATCCAGTATTATTTGTTTCTCAAACTTGAGATTATTCGCATATTCCATCAACATTGAATCCCATCCCAATACTCCTAAAATAAGTATATCGATATCTTGGTTTAAATTTCTTATTCCATTACTAATTAAAAGACAATTTGTTTTCCTAAAGTCTGTATCAGTAAAATTCCTGACCAGAATTTGCTCTTCAAGATCGAGATCATCTCCATTTTGAATATAATTGAAACGGAAGCCCCAGTAAAGCCCCCGTAAAATGATTGTTGTTTTCGCTTTAATAATTATATTTGTTGGAGAGAATATTTTCCATTTTACTAGTGGTTTAAATGGAATATCCGCATTTTCAATTAAAATTATTTCAATATCCTTCTTTTTAACATACTTCTCAAATACAGGCTCTTCTACCCTATTATCTGGAATATAGTCTTCTTCATTCGCAAGTAGAAGACTATCACCCATATCTTTATTAACGAAAGCCTGCTCCCTAAATTTATTTCTGATTTTGTAAGTAATTTCTTTTCCTTCACAATGATCCAACAGATATTCCCTTCTTTTGAGATCATAATCACTGCTCTGCTGTAACACCTTCACCGAATCCGGCAACCCTCTCAAAACCATCGACCTGATTTCCACCGTACTCGGTAATTGATCATAGGTATATTCGTGTGTCCCGGCTTTCAAATTAAGCTCTATTTCCTTATTCATGACCGAAAACCCGTCATGATAACAATAGATCATGTCTTCTGCCTGTATCTGCAAACAGAATATCAGAAAGAGAGCCATTAACAGGACAATTTTTTTCATAAAAATCCTTTCTTTTGGGAATATCCAAAGAAACTAAGGTAAACTAATATAGTCAAGATTTATTCCGGTTGAAGAAAACAATAGGGTAGAATTTAGTGCTGCTTGACTTTATATCCATCGAATTCGATAGATTTAAAATTTATCAGTTATCTTGGTCAAAATAATACTAGTTATAATTTATTCTGATACTGTTTACTTTGTTATATTGGGCTAAAGCCTCTTAGGAGGGTGGTTGGGTTATTTTGCACCCGGTATAAATGCCGGGCCTATTTTTTTCCAGAGTTACCCAATCCATAATTGAATTTTACTTTGTACTACTGTTTAGGAATCCCATACAATCACTGACATTTTTGTCGGCAAATATTCCAATCCTACCATCCTAAGAATCCTAATTCAGACAATGGAAATGGGCGAACACACAGGTTCGCCCCTACATATCTAATCCGAACCATTCTTTAATCCGTGTCATTATTTGCTCCTGAAAGCTTCTCCCTACTCCCACCTAATACCGAATACCTAAGACCAAACACCTTTCTCTGGGCCTGTGTTGTTCCCACTTTTGTACAGCCAGACTTTAGACTAGCTTCCAATTATTTTCATTCGTGCTTATTGATGTATATTAGTGGTTAACTCTCCCACTTAGCAACGAATACCTACTTCCCTTGCTTCTGCAAACGCTTTATCTGTTTCTTACCTTGTTTGTTATCTGGATTAAGTTCTACTGCTTTCTGGTAATTAGTTAAAGCCAGCTTAAACTGCTTGTTTTTATAATAAGCTTCTGCCAGGTTTTGATAAGCTTCCCAGTACTTTGGTGTTATTGTAGTACTGATTCGATAAACAAGGACAGCGTTTGCATATTCCTTCTTATCCATCCACATCTTCCCTGTCTCATTGATCTTCTCAGAGAAAACGCGAACCAATTTTATATTCTTTTTGAATATTGTATTGGTGATATTCTTATATCTGATTGTATCGCTTAAACAATCTGCATCTCTTAGCAAATCTAACTCATTACTAACTTCATTGTAATTGTTAAAAAAACGAAGACCTTCCTTGTTTTCCGGGAATAATTCCGGCATAACGATTTCGTGGTCTCCTTTTTCCAGTTCCTGCTCCAGATTGAACTTCACAACCTGTTTGTAATCGTGTAAATAGTAAAAGTATATATCTCCGGCTTTCAGGTCATAGACCGAAGTATATAAGGTGCCGGCACCCCAAACTGTTTCCTGGTGCATGGTATCCATGACTGCTGTACAATATTCGATAGTTGTGCCTTTATTAGTATCGATGAATTTTCTGCCTTTCTGATAGAACTCGATTTCAACATCCTTTTCATCTTTGGTTTGAGAGGGATAGAAATTGGAGAGTATATAGGCTTCCTTATTCCCGAGAATGAGAGAATCTCCTTCGACAACCAGATATTTCCCGGTTTTATCAATATACAGGAACATCGAGTTTTCAAAACCACGCAAATCATGTTGACTGTAATATTTTTTTACTTCTTCCACGGTGGAAAAGTTTCTCAGAATATCTTTCAGGAAATCTCCCGGCAGTTGTTTTTTCCCGGCAAAATCCTTGATCTCCAGATAATCCATGCCAAACCCGTCAAAAACAAGTCCTGCTGTATTCATTCCACCCTGAGGCCAGTAGTTATCCAGTCCGTCATAAATTGCTCCATACTGATCCTTTCCGCCGTTTTCAAACCAGATCCTGGTATTTGGATTGTTATAATCCTCATTATTCCCCACAAATGTCTGCCCATTTGCTGTAAGCTTAAACATACTGCAACAAAAAGCATTTTGGGTAGAAAAGAATATGAATAAAAAAATGAGTAACGGTATAATTCTTCTATTAAACATTTTTTCCCTCCTTTCTATGTGTTTTTATTGTTTAGTTTCAAATGTAGCGGTTTCTTTGCTCTTTAAGAGATATCGATATCTGATTTCCCGCATATCTCCTTTTCCTTTTGTGAAAACTTCAGTTAAACCTTTATGCGGTAATAAGGGAGAGTTTCCCATGCTTTCAAGGAAGATTTCCACATCATAAGCGTTATTGTTAGAGAAAGTTACTTTCTTTTTATTGGCAGCTTTATTTGCAAATATTCGTGACAAGCCGGTGGGCTTACCAAAGTAAATAATCTTATTCTCAATTTGCCCAGCAATAACATCAGAATATCCATCTGGTTCAAATTTGAATTCACTTATATATTTCAGTTGGCAACCATCTGTTATGTAATTATAGACTCTTCCTGGCAAAAGTGAAGTTTCTGTAGTAACTAATGAATCCTTCTCTATCTGAATAACATTCCTTAAGTCACGAGTAAAACCAGGTTGAAAGTTAAAAAGAACAAATTGTCTTACCTTAAACGGACCAAGATCAACATAGGGTATTTGCATTTCCTGATTATTAGGAATACTTAAAGAATCGGCGAGTACTACACCAGATTTCCGAAAATCAAACTTATCCAAAATACTCACTTTTCCATAGTAGTCTGGGAATACAGATCGTTCAAGCCTACAATTATTAAAGTCCATCCCAGAAGAATTCTTTATAAAATGATACCCCTGTAAACGATAATAATCGTTTTTAAGAACACCCTGATACGAAGTCATATAATTAAATTTATTGAATGCATACCTATAAGTTAGAGTGCATTTCCTTCTTTCAGAGCTATTTAAATACAATGTCAATACTGGTTTGTTTAATTCAAATTTCAGATTATTTCTGTCTCGAATTGATAGTATATCTGCATTACGAAAAGATTTATTTTTCTTATTAATGCACAGAGTTGTTAATGAGTCATTTACTAAAACCAGATCACCAACCAAGTATGAACCGTCTTTAAGAGTGATTTTCCAAGGGTTATTTCTGAGTTGAAGTAAGGATTCGTTCAAATTTTTTAAATTTCTGATTATCTTGTAGTTGATAAAATCCATTTTATTTTCAGATATTATCTCAATTTTTTTTGTATCTGCAGTATGGGGAATATTATCAAGAGCTATAATATTAAACCCTTTTTCTATTTGTATTTCAATTTTATTTTTATATATGCTTAAATCTCCAGAGCAGATCAATATCTCGGGTTTTGCATAACAAACTGTGTTGGCGAAAAGTATTAAAAAAGCTAACAAATTCTTCATCTATTTACCCAACCAATACATTTTACTTTTAGTGTTTTTGATTGTTTCGCTTTTAAAATATAATGTCTGTATTTAACTGTATTTTCTGTTATGTATATTTTCTGGGGTAGGTCAGAAAGGTTAGAAAATTTATAGGTTATTTTCAAATATAATTTTTTATTCTCTTTTACATATTTATCCAGTATTTCAATATTTTCAATTTCAACATTCACATCTTTACTCTCAAATTCAAAATCCAATGTATCCAATAAATCATTAAAGTTGTTATGATTCTCAAAAGCTCTTGTATCATTGTAGATATTCCTTTTTAAAAAAAAGCTATCAACGTCAGGTTTATTGGGAATGCAAATCCTGTTTGAATCTAGTGTCATGATTACTCTATATATCGAAATCCCGGAAATTTCTTTTTCTCCATATGCATAGCTACTATTCAAGACCGGAATACTGACTTTAACCATACTTCTAACACTGTCGTTTAGTATAAATTTATCATCGTAATTAATGTCATACTTTTTAAAAAGTGAGTTCATATAGGTAAATACTTCATTATTAAATTTATTTAGTTTAAACACATGGTAAACATCAAAATTACAATTTTTAACTTTTGGAATTGTAATCAATTGCGAACTTTGTTTATTGAGATTAATTGATACATGTTTTTCAAACTTGCTGTAACTTTGGAAAGGTAAAAAAAGTCTTTGATTGGGAAAAACAAAATCATGACTTGTATAGTCTCGATTTCTATATTCCACATCATTATCTATAAGACAAAATTCAATATTCTGAAAATCTGTATCAGTTTTATTAATTATTTGTATTTGTTGGTCAAGATCAAGTTCCTTACCGTTTGTCGAAAAATTGTAACAACAGTTCCAAGAGAGTCCGAGAATAATGTAAGTAAGGTAAAATTTGGTTGTAATATTGTTAGGAGAGTAGATAGTCAATTTGACTTCAGGACTAAGAGGAGCTTCAACATTTTCAATACTAATAGCATCAATGTCTTCTTTTTGAATAATTTCCGGTTTTCCTTTAAAACGATCAACTATTAAACTGCCACCCAAATCCTTTTGAACATTTCCATTGAAAGATTCGTAGGGTGACTTCAGAAGAGTATATACTATATTTTTATCTTCACAATGATTTAACAAATAGTCTTTTTTTTTAAATTCATAATCATTGCTGGTCATTAATAACTTCACCGAATCCGGCAACCCTCTCAACACCATCGACCTGATTTCCACCGTACTTGGTAATTGATCATAAGTATATTCGTGAGTCCCGGCTTTCAGATTCAACTCAATTTCCTTATTCATGACCGAAAACCCGTCATGATAACAATAGATCCTGTCTTCTGCCTGAATCTGCAAACAGAATATCAGAAAGAGAGCTATAAATATAATAGTGTTCTTCATTTTGCTTCCTTTCTATAAAATCAGTTATTCATTTGAAATAACTCGAAGCATAGTATTTTGCTTTGCTTTCCAACAAATATTTTTTTTGGGTTATCTCTGTAATCAATTCATCTTCAGAAGGTAGATATGGCATGTATTTTGTTGCAAAGAGATTATTGCTATCATTTAATATACTATATTTTACGATAGTTTCATCTTTCTCTGCACATAGTATGATTCCTATTGTCGGGTTATCTGTTTCTGTCCGTTTTAAATCATCAAACATCCTTATATACATATCCATTTGACCGGTATCCTGATGCGACAATTTTTTTGTTTTTAAATCAAATAGTACAAAGCACTTTAGTATAAAATTATAAAACACCAGATCAATGTAAAAATGGCTTGTTTCTGTACTAATCCTATATTGTCTTCCTACAAAAGAAAAGCCTTTTCCCAATTCTAACAAAAAATGCTGTAAGTTATCAATTAGAGCACTCTCGATTTCTTTTTCATTAGCAGTTACAGGTTCAGGTATATTCAAAAACTCGAAAATATATGGATCTTTGACAAAATCTTTAAGATTTGAATTATTATTTGTTGGCTCGTTTTGATGTAATTCTGATTTATTTTGGGATGATAGAATTCTTTGATAATAAAAAGTATTGATATTACGTTCCAAAACACGTGTACTCCAGTTTTGCTCAGCACATTCTGTTATATAAAATATCCTTGCTTCAGAACTCTCCACTCGCATTATCAATCGGTAATGAGTCCAACTTAATTCCCTACGCAGTGCGTAGGATTTTTGATTATCGGAGAATGTAAGATAGAATTTTCTAAAGTTTTCCAAATTTGCTATGGAGAATCCTTTTCCTAATTCTTCACCTAATGCTTTGGATAGTTCTTTAATAATTCCTTCTCCATATGCAGCCCGTAAAGCTCCATGCTGCTCTTCCTCCACTATTCTTTTCCCAATTAGCCAGTATGCTTCAATCATAGCCAAGTTGATAGTACTGTAAGCTTGTTTCCTGGCAGTTTGCAATATTTGTAAAACATCGGAAACCAGAGATGTTTTCAAACCGGGTAACTTCTTTTTTGTCATAATTATTTTTCAGCCCCTATTAAAAATAATCACTGTTCTGCTGTAATAACTTCACCGAATCCGGCAACCCTCTCAAAACCATCGATCTAATTTCTACCGTACTTTGCAATTGATCATAGGTATATTCGTGTGTGCCGGCTTTCAGATTCAACTCAATCTCCTTATTCATAACAGAAAACCCGTTATGATAACAATAGATCATGTCTTCTGCCTGAATCTGCAAACAGAATATCAGAAAGAGAGCCATTAACAGGACAATTTTTTTCATAAAAATCCTTTCTTTTGAGAATATCCAAAGAAACTAAGCTAAACTAATCAAGTCAAGATTTATCTTAAAAGTAGAAAATAATTGAATTAATTTGCTTTCTGTTGTTATAATAATAGAGTTCAACAAACTAAACTCTTCAGATCTCTTGTCAGGTCCGTGTTCGTCCTTGTAAGTCCGTGTTCCGGAAAACCTCTCCCCACTCCCACCTAACACGTAATACCTAATACCTAATACCTAACCCCTAACCCCTAACACCTTCTCTCGTCCCCCCCACACACTGTTATTGACAAAATATCATCTCTTTTCCAAAATGTTAACATAAAAATCCATTTCATTGGGTTAAAAAAACATTCTGGTTGAGGTTAATGTGTGTAAACTGAAAGCTTCTCTCTTTATCCTTATTCTGATGCAAATAACATTTGCTTTTGCATTGGATTATAGTACAATGGATTTACCGACATTACAAAAATATGCTAAGGCAGGCAGTGCTAAGGCTTTAAGTGAACTCGGCTGGCGATGTATGAATGAAAAAGACTATATTAATGCGGCAATTTGGTTAAAAGAATCAGCTGAAAAAGGAAATCCAAATGCACAGGTAAATTATGGTTTTCTTCATGAAAAAGGATTTGGAGTAGAACAAAATTACAAAGAAGCCTGCAAATGGTACAAATCTGCTGCAGATCAAAACAATAAAACAGCCCAATGTAATTTAGGGAATATGTACCGTTTTGGATACGGTGTTGAAAAGAACATAGAAGAAGCAAGAAAATTGTATTCTCTTTCTGCAGACAAAGGTTATGTTAAAGCAATGTTTCAAATTGGATACTTAAATTACAGTTTTGATCCGATAAATTATGATCTTGCTTATTCCTGGTTTCAAAAGGCTGCAAAATTAGGTAACGTAGATGCTATAGTGTATGTAGGTTTATGTTATGAGTATGGAAGAGGTGTACCTAAGGATTACAAACAATCATTTCAATGCTATAAACGGGCTGCTGATTCCGGAGATAAATACGGTATTATGAATCTTGCCAGATTGCATAAAGCTGGTAAAGGGATTCCACAAAATGACAAGGAAGCCTTCGAATTATATAAATCTGCAGCAAATAAGGGATTACTCGATGCTAACCTGGAGTTGTTTGGTTTTTATGTAACAGGAACTATTGTAGAAAAAAATGAAAACATTGCTTTCAAATTGGTTAAGGAGTGTGTAGATGCAGGATTTACAGAAGCTTATTTGAACATGGGAGATTGTTATGCACAAGGTTTAGGAACCCCAAAAGATACACAAACAGCAATAAAATATTATAAAATGGCTCTGGAATCTAAAAATGATGCTAAATTCGCCAAGTACTATTTAGGGTTGATTTATTCCGAAAGTAATTCCAATGAACTTAACTTTAAAGAGGCCATAAAATGGCTGGAATTAGCTGCTGAAGAAAACACTGTAAACTCTCAATTCATCTTAGCTACAGTATTTAACCGAATACACGATAGTATTCAAACCTATAAATGGATAAAAATTGACGAGTTTGTAAATAAAGATCCTGGAACTTATGATGATAAATATCTGTGTGGCGTAAAAAGGGATCTTGAAGCTTTTATGACTTCTGAACAGATCGCTCAGGCTACTAAACTTGCAGAAACCTGGATCCAAGAACACAAATAATCGGCATAAACCAACTCTTTCACTCCTTCGGTAAAGTGCGTCAAACCCTCGCAGCAAGGGATGGATCAGGGATGAGTTGTTTCCCCGCTGACCCAAACACCTTTCTTCCCGCCTATTCGTGCTTATTAGTGCCCATTAGTGGTTAAACTCTCCCAATCGCCTCCCAACTAGAACCTAAAGCCTTAACTGGACAAACCAGAATTGAAACGATGGATCAGAAGTAAATCTTCCAATCCTCAACTATTTTTATACTAAAACCGGAAAATAGTTTGACTTTTTTTACAGTGTAGTGTAAAAATGGTCGGTGTTTGTCCCTACAGGCTCCAACAGAATACAAATTCTGTTTTGACTCCGTTCTCATACCAAACGAGAAAAATCGAGACGGGGTATGCTGAGACAGGGCATGCCCTGTCTCTACCGTTTCACCTGGTACCTACTCCCGCCACCAGCTTATTTCCCTTGACCTCTTTTCACTAACAAATAAACTGAAGTCTAATAAATTTTCTTTGGAGAGAAATATGAAACATTTCTTATGTATTGCTATTTTGTTAGCTTTTGTTTTAACAACTTCATTATGGACTGAACAAAAAGAATTGCCCTGCAAAAGAATTAATACCATCACAGACCTGAAAATCAAATTCAACTTTGTAACAATTGATAATTTCACATATGACTCCAAGGGCAGTTTAATTGCAGATTCCATCTATACGAGCAACAAAATTTACAAAAATATGTTTTCTTACGATTCTAAACAACGACTAAGCAAATTTGAGAATATAGAATTAATAGGTATACTCTGGTTGCCACTTTCGATAAGTTATTATTACTATAATGAACGTGGTAATATTTCTAAAATATGCAGATCCAAATTCACTTCTCTTGAAGATTCAACAGTTACTACTTCATATTATATCTACGATAATCAGAACAGATTACTTAGTAACTGTACCAATCAATCCACACCAGGTTCACCATCTTTTCAAAAGAATTCATACATCTATGATTCTTTAGGCAGAGTTTCTTCATTGATAATGCAAAATTCCACAGACTCACTCAATTGGACCAACTATATTAAGAAAGATTACTCTTATTCAGAGTTCGATAAATCTGATTATAATACTTTTCAAGAAACTACAAATATGGGTATCATCAAACATTTATTATACGGTTCTATGGAATTCCAATATAAATATTCTGCTATCATTAATTCATCCTACACAAATGGGAAATGGGTTCAAAGCAAAAAAACTGAATATTCCTATAAAAATAAACAATTGTACAATTGCATTAGTTATGATTTGAGTAATGATTGGATCCAAAACAGTCTTATAGTCTTGCATTACGCAAAAGATTTATATTTGGGCAAGACTTCCTTCTTTCCGGATCAATCAAATCCTGAAGCAACTACCGATGAGACAATTACCTATTCGACAATTATCACTTCTGATTAGTAGAATATCTACGTCCAGGTTAATCCAGGATTATGCAGTAGATTATGAATGGATAATAATATTTTGAAAACCTGTATCATACATAATATTGGGCTAAAGCCCTTTAGGAAGGTGGTTTGGTTGTATTGTACCCGGCATGAATGCCAGCCTATTTTTTCCAGAGTTACCCAATCTGCTCAATCCTTAATCCTTTCCCTACTGACACCCGACACCTGGCACCTGACACCTGTCTCTGAGGATGAGATGTTCTCTCTTCACTAATAACTAACAACTATAAAACAATACATCCTCTCTAGCTGCTCTTTAGCTTCCCTTTAGACCCCTATACATAAAAAAATATTAAGCTATCAATTCTGCAGCACATTATTCATACCTATTCATGGTGCGAATAAAATAGAATACCCGTATTTTAAGAATCACTTGACAGGGCAGTGGGTATATAGAATGAGTAAAATTGGAGGATAGATGAGTAAAAAAACCATCAAAATATTGAAAAGTGTTCAGCAATACATAGGTATTGTCATTGGAGCGATATTCTTTGCCATATCCTATTCCTGGTTTTTGGTGCCCTATAAAATTGCACCCGGCGGAGTCGGTGGTATCGGCGAAATCATGTTCCACTTTTTTGGTATTCCTGTAGGTCTCTTTATGATTGTGGCCAATATCCCATTATTTGTGTTAAGTGTCTTCTTTTTGGGCAAATCCTTCGGGGTTAAATCGTTTTACGGCATGTTCATTACTTCAATATTAACAGACTTTTTTAACCTGACAAACCTTCATAAAATCGGGGTTGTTAAAGATTTGACTCCTTATACTTTCTATCAACATGGGCATAAAATTATTGCCATGCTGTCACCCAATGATATATTTTTATCGGCAATAGCCGGCTCAGTCCTATTAGGTATCGGACTGGGTATCATTTTCCGATTCAGAGGTTCAACCGGCGGGACAGATATCCCTGTCGCCCTGATCAAACAAAGAACCGGACTTCCTCTGGGTACCGGTTACTGGATGGTGGAAACCTTGATCATCCTCAGTGTGGGACTCGCCTTCCAGGATCTGAAACTCATCATCTTCGGATACATCAACCTGTTTATTACAACCAAGATCACAGACTTAACCAGTGAAGGTCTCCCCTACATTAAAGGTGTGTGGGTTA
>CAYQPF010000105.1:0-17197 GCA_964419225.1 uncultured Candidatus Cloacimonadota bacterium
ACATGATATCTGCCGTTAGACAAGAGCTGAACTTCCGGTTTGGGTGTATCAGGACTGGTAAACATACGGATAGGAGTTTCTGGTATCAGAGCAGAAGTACTATATTCTGAAAGTTCAGTTGTTCTGGCATAGAAAGCAGTTACATTGGGGATTCTCTCCTGGAGTAAGAGCATAGTCGCCTGAAAGAGAGGATCAGACTCGAAGCGTTTCTGCATAGGACGATCCAGAAGTAGATGGGTCAAAGATAAAAGACTCATGCCCTGGTGATGTGCCATAAAGGAACGGACTACAGCCTTGGTCTGACCACGAGGAATGCGTGAAGGCGTGTAATCGATTGCTTCGTAAAATCCATATCTGGTTTCGAAGCCTTCCGCAGAAAGTCTTTCCAAATTCAGACATGCCTCCTCCGGAGCAACCATCAAAGCAAGAACAGATGCATATGGAGCAATAACAAGATCTTCCGCTAAACCGCGTTTAAGTCCCAGTCCGGGAACATCAAAAGCTCTGTACTGATAATTCAAATGCACATCAATAGCATTATATCCAGATTCAGAAATCCCCCAAGGTACCGATCTTTGTTTACCATATTCTATTTGTCTTGCAACTGCGGTTTTATAGGTTTGATCCAATAAAGTATGCTCATAAGTCGGCATCACCAGTAAAGGCATCAGGTATTCGAACATTGATCCGCTCCAGGAAAGCAAAATAGGTTCTCCGCCTGCTGTTGTCAATAATCTGCCTAAAGAAAACCAGCTTTCCTGAGGAAGTTGTCCCTGGGCAATTGCAACGAAGGTGGAGAATCTTGCCTCTGAAGCTAATAGATCATAAAAACTGGTGTCACGTCTGCATTCTCCGACATTATATCCTATCGACAGCTGATGCCGTGCTTCATCATACAGAAAATCATATTCCATTTTGGACAGATTTTCACATACAAGAGCCAGCTCATTAATTTCATTTATCCTGTCTAAAGCGGGCTGACTGGCTTTTCTGATCAACTTTTCCAAATCTGCCAGCCATAGTTTCTCGGATGCCGTTATAGGAGAATTTAGTCTATTTCTGAGAGCAGGCAGGAGTTTTAACTCGGGTTCAGCCAACTCATGCAGGGTTGGTATTTCATCCAAATCCAGGTATGCTCCTGAATTGATTTGAGAAGACAGCAATTCAGCCCAGGGTGCAAAAGTATTGAGTTCTGTCAAAGCATCCCGGCATTGCCCCCTGAAAGCCTTTATCCACCAACGTAACTGACTTGCAGGATCGGAATCAAGAGCTTCCACACTGGCTATTACACCATCAGTTATTTTGACCAATTTTTCCAGACAATAGCTGGTTGCTATTAAGGTAGTGGGTTTGAATTTAAGAGCATAATCCAGCACTTCCTGCAATTGACCCAGTTGATGTGGTGCATAAACTTCGGGTGCCCCAGAAACAATATCCCTGATAATACCGAAGGTGTCAAACATGCTGTCAAATACACAAAATCCCACGATTTTGTGATCTGCAAGTTCAAGCAAACCTGAGCGTAAGGTCATCAAATGTCCGGCAAGATTCCCGCTGTCCACAGATGAGATATAAAGGGGCATTAAAGGCTCAAGTGATTGAGTATCATACCAGTTAAAGAAATGCCCGCGGTGCCTCTTCATGACATCCATTGTTTTAAGAGTATTGCGGGTACGTTCGAGCAGTTTCCCGGCAGCTATTGTACCAAAATCATAGGCAGATAAGTTGGCTAGCAAAGCCAAACCCATGTTTGTTGGTGAAGTACGATGAGCCGTCACAGCTACAGGATGCTCTTGAAAATTGTCAGGCGGTAGCCAGTTATCTTCTGCACAAATGAAAGTCTCAAAGAATGACCAGGTTTTGCGGGAGAGTTTTCTCAAATATACTATCTGATCTTTAGTAAGTTTTACTTCCCGGTGAATTAATGCTCTACTGATAAACCAGGCAATAGCAGGTGAAACAAACCAAAGGAATAAAATGGGAGCAGCTACAGGTAAAACTGCTGGTTTCATTAAGATCAAACTGGTCAACACAATCAGAACCAGGCTTGGAGCTATCCACATCAGTTTAAAAGATCCGCTAAACCTATTACCTTGATTTCCCTCAGGTTCACCGGATGGATTCCATTCAAGGAGGTGTTTCTTCGTGATCAGCAATCTCCACATTGTCTGAGTTATAGCCTTCAGACTGAAATAGGCTTCATAAGGTAAACATACAATTGTAAATAAAGCCTGAATAAAGTGCCGGCGTGCTGATTTTCCTGCAGCATGAATATGCTGACTGATTGTTACATCATCCGGTTTGCGGAAAATGCTGATAGTAGATGAGATCAAAGCTGGGATCAAAATTATACTAAGGACAACGGCAGTCCAAAACAAAGGTGATGGCAGGATCAACCATCCCAGAAGCAATAACAGTGTTAATCCGGCAGAAGTAATACTACGGCGTAAATTATCAAAAATTTTCCAGCGGGATAGCAGAGATAAAGGATTTTTATGTAAATGCCCGTCTGAACCTCTAACACCAGGCAGAGTCCATTGAGCTATCTGCCAGTCTCCCCGGATCCAGCGGTATCGTCTTGTAACATCTGCACTATAGCGGGAAGGATATTCTTCATACAATTGCACATCACTCAGTAAACCTGATCTGGTATAACAGCCTTCCAATAAATCATGACTAAGGATCCTGTTCTCAGGAAATCTGTTTCCCAGTGCTTTCTCAAAAACATCAACCTCATAAATACCCTTGCCGATAAAAGATCCTTCTCCGAATAAATCCTGATATACATCAGAGGTTGTTCTGGTATAGGGATCAATGCCAGGTTCGCTGGCACACATATGAGAATATTTTGATCGGTTTGCTCCTAACATACTCACGGCTACCTGCGGTTGCAGGATTCCATATCCTTCAATTACCCGCTGTTTAACTTCATCATAGTGTGCCCTGTTCAAAGGATGTGACATGGCTCCGATAAACTGTCTGGCAGAATCCCGGGCCAACTGAGTATCTGTATCTAAGGTGATAATATACTTCACCCCGGCTAAGACCTCTGTCCTTCCAACGATCAGCATAAAACCATCACGAGAACCTCCCCGTAAAAATCTGTTCAATTCTGCCAGTTTACCACGCTTACGCTCATAACCCATCCATTTTCCTTCCCGGGAATTCCATAAACGTGGCCGATGGAATAAAAAGAAACTGTCTATATCTTTACAAAGATATTTTAAATTAAGTTCCTCGATCTTTTGTTGAGCAAAGGATAATAGTTGCATGTCTTCAAGTGTTGTTACCTGGTCTGCATCCTTAAAATCTGTGAGTAATGCAAAGTGCAGATGTTCATCCCGATTCGCCAGATAACGCACTTCCAGAGCTTTGATTAACTCATCTATATTCCTGGTACTCGAGATCATTGTCGGCACCACTACTAAAGTCCGCAATTCCACAGGGATCCCTTTTGAGTAATCCATGCGTGGAAGCAAATTCGGCCGGGCCAACAAAGTAGTTAACCAATTAATCAGAGCTATTGCCAATTGACTGGCACACAATAGTGATAATAGGCTGAAAAAGCCTAGAGGCCAGCCCTGCATCCCGTCTGAAAATACTTTCAGAGTTAAAAACCCGGCTAAAATAAATGTCAAAAGAGTGACTGTCCCACCATATATCAGTAAAGGGAATTTCTGAGTTATTCCGGTTAAGAGTTCTGGCAGTGATCTCTTTAGATGAACTTCTTTTTCCAGAAGTTTTAAACCCTTGTCTATCAGATAATATCCCACATGTGCACGGCGGTCATCTCCCCCATGTTGAACTGCCCCACTCTGAGCAAGAGCAATAGCTTTTCTGGCAACTTCATTTTCGGAAAAAGAGCTTTTCTTGGCCAGTCCTTCAATCACATGGCGATAACGATCTCTCGTAAGAAAATCCATTTTATCAAACACATCGCCTGGATCTTCGATCAACACTTGCTGTACGATGCTCATTTCCTCGACAAAGTCGCGCCAATTCATAGCACCCAGAAAACGCAGACTGCTGATGCTGTTACTCATGGAAACCTGATCTGCAGCCTGTTGCTGATTTTCAGAACGTACCAGTTGCTCAATTGTTAATCCTGTTTCAGAAAGCCTTTGCTCGATCCAGTTAAAAGGCAGAGCTAAAGCGAGTCCCTGTCCCTGCAGACGATGCGTCAGTTCTGCAACAAATGAGCTAACCATTGGCGGATTGGATCTGGCCATATCTGCGATAGTCAAAATCAGGTTTTTTGGATCTTTTGCAGCAACTTCAGTCATTAGATCTGCCCAATAATCTGCTCTATTTCTATCGAGTCTAACAGCAGCTATCCGCACAGCTACTCTTCTCAAATTTTCCATTAGAGCTAGCCGTAACATAATGGGGATAGCCCAAAGTTCACCAATTTTTAAGGTCGTTACAGATTGATATGCTGAGACAAAACTACTGAGATTCTCAGGGTCAACTCTGCCGTCACCATGAGAAATCGTTTCCAGGGCAATGTCATAGACTCTGGGTAAACCTTCAGAAGGGCCTTTCAGCAAATGGGGAAGTTCGCTGTTATACCCTTTAGGTAAATGTCTCTTTGCAGTACGGATCTGTTCTTCGATAAGGTAGAAATTATCCAGCAGCCATTCTCCTGCAGGCGTAATCCGGTTATCTGTTTTTACATCCTCAGTCAGTAAATTATAAACTTCAAGTAAAATAACTTCGTTCTCAGCCAGACGCTTAAGAAGTGAACCCCTGGGCTTGCCTGGTTCTAATTGATGCATCCCGGCCAGTATTTTTCCATGTTGTACCATTTGATCTGCACTAAATAATTCTGATCGTAGTGGAAGCTCATCACTGTTATAGTTTTTTACCAATTTACCCTTATAGTATTGGGGTAATATATTTATAATTGTACTGCGTATAGTATTCTTATTCATCTCCATTGCAGACGGCTCCTTCTTCCTATGGAAGTATCTCACTCTTCTCCAGGATATTGCCGGAAATGTGAGACAGAATTTGAACTACCCATATGATAGTTCAAGCGGAATAATAACTTATTGATTAGCTGTAAATACGTTCAATAATTCAAATCTTTTCATTTAACCCAACTTATGCAGTAGCTGGACAGCATCTAAGCGAATCTTTTGCGTTCAGATGACTTACGAGATTTGCTCGAAATATTTACGAATATGACATCGCAAATCTGTAAGCCACTATTCCACAAAATCTTGAGCTTATCCATCTGTCATCTACTGCACAAGTCGGGTTTAATATGGCATATAACTATTTTGTCTTCATCTTTACATAATCAAAAACTCAACAGAGGGTATGCATTATTGTCGGAAATTATCCCACTACAGATAAAATAGTCTTTTTCTTCAATAAAGCTATGACATAATACTTCTGAGTAAGATTCTTTTTCAAAAACATAAAAAGATCATACAATTTCCTGCATTTTCTTTTGAAATCGATTGACAAAAAAAATAAAATAGTTAAAGTATTGATTTAATGGAAGTGATAACATGAGAGGTAGATATGTCTAAAATGACATTTTTCTTGTGCTTTTTGGTTCTTTTCGGTTGTGTTTCCAATAATAAAAAACAGGAAACAGAACTCGCTAAAATTGCCATGGCTATTGACAGTACATTTATAATTGCCAAAAATGACATTTCCTCCTTACAAAAACAAGCCGAAATTCTTTTTAACGACCAGCAAAAATATAAGTCGGGTCTTTTCAACACCAGAAAATATGTTTATTTTAAGATCGGCAATAATACAGTTTACTATAATCCTGTAAATGATAGTGGAAATGCTGTTTGGGCTTCTTTGATCCATCCACTCACCCCTGAAGAATTAGACCAGATTAAAGTATTGGAACATCTGGAAGCATATTTTAAGAAAGCTGTGAACAATTGCAGTTTTGTTGTTCAAAGTTATTTTTTAACCTCCTTCTCTGCTGTTTCTTGCTATCCATTTTTTGATACTATAACTTTTTTGACACCGAAAATGGACTTTACCAAAGATTTTCAAACCTACTATGAAGCAGATCAACAGCATAATCCAGCACATAAGGTAGTTTGGGTTAAACCTTATCTTGATGTCTCAGGGAATGGATTCATGATTTCTGTAATCGCTCCTGTTTATAAAAATGACACTCTTATTGGAACTGTAGCCAGTGACCTGCCTATCTCAAAATTGAGTGATGAGTTCCTTAAACCTTCGGATAAGATACTCCTGGTTGTTACCGATAGTACTCTCGTCGTTGCTGCAAACAAACAAGCAGTTGATTTCTTACAAATCGAAGGATTGGAAAAGTTCTTTTATACAGAACGTGCTGCCAAAGATGTTTCTGCTCCCCAAAACTTTAAACTTACAGAGAACAAATCTCAACAGATCAAAGATCTTGGTCAACTCATTCAAAAAGGAGAAGGTATCTATAATCTTGAGTTCAAACAGCAAAAAATCACTCTGCTCTGCAAAAAAATACCTGAAGTTAATTGGCTTTTGCTTCAAATCCTAAAAAAATGATAATCCAAAAATAACTACTTTATATGAATTTAAAACAAAAATTCAAGATCAGTATCATCGCCTCCATTCTTTTTCTGATCTTTTCAGGTGTCCTGAATCTCTTCTTTTATCTGAAAGTGGATAATCTGATCAATAAAAAACTAATTTCAGATTTCTATGTGAATAAATATCTGAATGAATGCGAATATTTGATCGGAGAAATTCATACCAACATCCTCTCTGCCATGATCCTGAATTCGGAACAAAAAAACCGGTTTATCATCCAACTTGATCATCAGGCTATCTAATTCTATAATGGAGTAGATCAGCTTAAATACCTGATTGGAAGTGATGATGAGCGTCTTGATAAATTGAAAAAGGATTTCCAGAATTATTATCTGTACAGTAAGCAAATTATTATCCTGCCTGATATAGCCAAAGATAAACAAAATTATCTTGTCCTGGAAAAATACAGAGAACTAAAAACCCTCCAAATTACAGGTCTAAGAGAAACTTTTAAAAACTATCGCACCAATTTCGAAGTGGGCATGAAAAAAGCCTCAGGAACTTTGAACATTCTCACTATCCTTATGGTCATTAATATTGCTGCTGGAATTCTATTCTCTCTTATTGTGCAAATTCTTCTCCTAAGTTCTGTTATCAGACCTTTAACTAAACTTTTCTCCGCAGTTAAAGCGATTAATTCCGGCAATCTGGAAATAAAAGCGGATATCCATTCTCATGATGAAATTGGAGAATTAGCTGTTAATTTCAATATTATGACCGAAAAACTACACACTTCTTTTGCCCAGATCACTCATCAAAAAGAAGAAATTCAGGAAACTAATCAAAAGCTGGAAAACGAAATTGTCCAAAAAGAAATCATCCTCAGAGAACTTTGGCACCTTAAAAACTATCTAAATAATATCATCGAGTCCATGCCTTCTGCCCTAATCACTCTTGACCGAACAGGTAAAATCACTCTTTGGAACCAGGCAGCTAAAACCTTAACCGGTTACTCCAGGGATGATGTTAAAGGCAAAAATATCCGAGAAATAACAGACCTTTTTGACCCTTACATGGAAACGATCCAGGATTCTTTAAAGCTGAGAAGACCTGCCTTCTTCCCCAGACAATTTCTGAAAAACTCTGATACCGCTCTCAAGAATATTAATATCTATCCGCTCGTAGCTAATGGGGTTGAAGGCTGCGTGATTAGAACTGATGATATTTCCGAAATTGAAAAAATCGAAGAACAGCTCCGTCAGATTCAAAAAATGGAAACTATTGGTAGTCTTGCTGGTGGCCTGGCTCACGATTTTAATAACGTTCTGGGAGGTATTATCGGTTTGATCTCCCTTCTGAGATACCAGGCCGAACAGGACGAGTTCATTAGCAAGGAAACTCTGATACTCGACCTTGATGAAATTGATAAACTCTGTGAAAGAGCACATCAAATGATCAATCAACTCCTAACCCTGTCCCGAAAACACGAATACATCCTCATCCCTCTCAACCTGAACGAATCCATCAACAATGTCATCAAAATCTGTAAAAATACGTTCGATAAAGTTGTAAATATTCAATACTCAGAGCCTGATTTTAAGCCAATGATCAATGCTGATCCAACCCAAATCGAGCAGGTACTCCTTAATCTATGTGTCAATTCTTACCATTCCATGACCTTTATGCGACCGGACAATACGATTATCGGTGGTACTCTGGAACTGCATTTAGAACAAATTCAGGCAGATTTCATCTTCTGCACGAATCATCCTGAAGCAAAGGAAATCAAATATTGGAGACTCTCTGTAATTGATAATGGCATTGGCATGAACAAAAACATCCTTTCTAAGATTTTTGAGCCTTTCTTTACGACAAAATCAAAAGAAAAGGGTACGGGTTTAGGATTATCAATGGTTTATAATATTATCCAACAACATAACGGATTCCTGGATATTTACTCTGAAGAAGGTATAGGAACATCTATTAACATCTATTTCCCGGCTCTCCTTGAAAAAGAGCAAAAGCTCCTCTCTCCTACTTCAAACACTATTCACAAGGGGAAAGGCCTTATTCTGATCATTGATGATGAAGATATTATCCGCAGAACTGCCCGTGATATGCTGACAGTTTGCGGGTATAAAGTGCTTACAGCTCCTGACGGAAAAACGGGTCGGGAAATCTTCCAAGAGCAGTGGAAAGAAATTGATCTTGTTATTCTTGATCTGATAATGCCGGAAAAATCAGGTGATCAAATTTTCCTGGCTTTTAAAGAAATTAATCCGGCGGTAAGAGTTCTCCTGGCCTCAGGCTTCCGGAAAGATCAAAGAGTTGAAAATGCTCTGGCAGCAGGTGTAATCGCTTTTATGCAAAAACCCTATACCATCGAAGTACTCTCAAAATCTGTGGCAGCAGCCTTGGCACATCCAACTGTCTCAGAATAAAGATATGTCAAATATCTTTTTATCTTAAGTAAGAACTCCCTTGTCTCAATCCATCTCCCCCATTAATAATTAATAATTAATAATTGATAATTAATAATTATCTTCAGCTTTCCAAAAGCAGGTTTGCCAATGGTACTGCCTTATACTGCGTGTAATTCTTGTTTTTAAAACTTAAGGCATTTGCAGGACAATAGGAAAAACAACGCATGCAGGTCTGGCAATTATCCTTGAATTTTGGATATCCTTCCAGTGTAATATTATCTGCAGGACATATCTTGGCACATAATCCGCATTTCGTACATTTATCCGCATTAACAGCAATAGGCTGACTCTTCCTGAAATACGCCGGAGGATTCATATATTTGAACATACCGGAGAAAAACATGGTTCTTAGAGGATGACTGGGCCAAACTCCGTTGGAATTATGCAGATCACGAATGAAATTCTCTGCTCTTCTGATACTGTTTTGCTTTTTCTCCTCCAGTTCTTTTTTATCCATGGGCTTACTGGTCAAATTACTCGGCATCTTAAACTCGCAAACTCCCAAAGTCTGAAAGCCTTTCCGTTTCAATAGTTTCTTCATGCAACCCACCAGGCTGCCGGAAAATCCTCCCATCGTACTGAAAAAAAATACTCCGGTTCCTTTTACTCGGGGCAGATTATTGATAAAATCCCAAACTATGGGGTAAGTGGAAAAATATGCTGCAGTGACACCTATCCCAATCGTATTATTGGGATTTATCTTCTCCGGATCACTCTTCTCCATCCTGAATATATTCACCTGATGGTACTGATTAAGCAGAATTTCTTCTATTTCCTTCGTCATTATGTAAGTGTTTCCTGTACCTGAAAAAAAGTATAGATCAATATTTTTATTCAACATCATAACCTCCATTAGTTAGGAATTAATTATCTGAATATTTATCTGGATGTCAATAGTAAAATTATTTTTGAATGACTAGTCAAACTTAATCAAAAATCTCCATGAATATTTATACTTGACGAATAGAATACAGATAATATTATTTGATAAGAAATTATTCTGGATATTGTAATATAATTTAACGGAGACCAAATGGAAACATTATCTGAATTAAGACAAATTAGATTTGAAGTAGAAAAATTGATAGATGAACAACATTATTTTGAAGCTATAGATATTGCAGAAAGAGAATTAAGCCAATGCCAGAACCAAAAACATATTTCTGAACTTGATGCAGAGATCCATGAGATTATGCTTTTACGAGCACACCTCTACCTAAGAATAAATTCACCTGAAACAGCGTTAGAAAAATTTAAACCTACTTGCGATGAAGTATTAGCAAAATTGGGGATTGTTATTTATCAGCAGACGGATTTTAAAATCCAGCATGAAGCAAAGAATTTGGATGAAACTCTAGGAATTATGGCTTCAATTTATAAAGAAATATGGAAAATAAACTATGACAAAAAGTCAGCAGAACTAAGCTTAAAAATATATAAACTGGCATTTGAACTCGGAGCCAGTACATGGACTGGAATTAATACTGCCGTAATGGCAGGCATTTTGGGATACAAAGACATATCTCAGAATTATGCTAATAAAACTTTAAAGCTTTGCAATGAACAAATAATTTCTAAGATTGACCCAAACATTTACTGGACATTTACAACTCTGGCAGAAGCTAGTCTTTTACTCGGGCAAGCCTCAAGTGCTTTTAAATACTATAAAAAAGCCTTGGAACATATGAATTCAAAATTATTAACTAAAACAGGAACCTCAGATCAGAAGAATACCTCATACAAACAATTACTTTTTATCAAAGAGTATTATAAAGACATTCAAATACCTCAGAAAATATTATTACTTCTGAAGCCAAAACCATATACGATTTTTTTTGGACATATGATTGACAAATATGATCGAGCTCAATTACGCTTTCCTCATAATAAAAAGTTGCTAGAACTTGTAAAAAAAAAATTAAGCATGAATTAAAAGAATCCGGCTCACGTATTGGGTATTGCTCTGGTGCTAGTGGTTCAGATATTTTATTTGCTGAAGCAATGCTTGAACTTAATGGTAAAATAAATATGTTTTTGCCATTTGCTGAAAAAGATTTTGAAGAAGTAAGCCTACTTCCAGCAGGTAATGATTGGTTACAACGCTATCATAATATCAAAATCAAAGCAAATGTATCATATATTACTGAAGAAGGTTACTTGGGACATGACCAGTTATTTCGTTATGCCAGCTTAGTAATATGTGGTAAAGCTCATTTAGACGCTTCTTCTGAAGGAACTACCACAAAATTGCTTATTGTATTAGACAGCATTAGTACGCGAAAATTAGGTGGAGCCAGAGATATTTTCGAGAGCTGGGTTGATTTGGATAATGTGAACAGAATATCATTGGAAGAACTAAGAGAGTCTATCCCTGATTGTATGCCAGACCTATCAATATCTGCTTATGAGTCTAAATTGAATACTGTTCCAATCCAAAGAGAAATGAAATCAATGCTTTTTGCAGATATTAAAGGATTCAGTACAATAACAGATGAAGTTATGCCATATTTTGTTTATACATTTTTGGACAGAGTCGTTAATCATCTTAAAGATATAGGACAATTCGAAAAGCCTGTTGCCATGAATACGTGGGGAGATGCGATATTTGTGGTTATGGATAAAGCATTACCCTTAGCAAAATATGCATTGGCACTATTGGAAGTTATTGAAGAAACCGACTGGAGAACAATAGGTCTAAATGAAAAAATGGAAATCAGAATTGCACTTCATATGGGGCCAGTATTTAAGGCAACTAACCCCTTTACCTCCAGGGAAGACTACTTTGGGGCACATGTCAACAGAGCTGCAAGAATAGAGCCTAAAACCCTACCAGGCCATATCTACGCAAGCGAACAGTTCACGGCAATTATGACAGAAGAAATTACGCATTCGACGTCTATTGGAAATTCTAATATAATTCAATCTACCTATGTTGGAATCATAAAGTTACCAAAGGATTTCGGGCTTCAGAGAGTATATAGTTTGTCACGGGCAAAAAGGAAAACAAAATAATTAGTTGTAATAATAAATGGAAGTAATTTTACTTAGTAAAAATAAAGTTATTGACAGAATATACGACATAAATAAATATAATACTCATAACTATAAAGTTAATCAAAACAATAAGGAAAAGATTAATGGAAAAGGAAGATTTTTTGAAAAGAATCCGGGAATCAAAGAAATCAATTACCTTGTTTATTGGTGCCGGGATAAATCCCCCATCAGTGCCAAGATGGAATGCTTTATTGGACACTCTTTTGGATAAGGCTATTAGGAGAATTTTGTCAGATTTCGATTATTCAGAAACTCTAAGTGACATCAGAGATTACATGAAAAATAATTTTACAGTTTATGAACGTGGTAACTTTATAAGTAATGGTTTAGGAACAGATTACATGGAATTATTATATGATGAAATATATAATAATTTGAATTATGAGCAGTATGAGGATAGCAATTCCACTCTCAGTCAAGTGGCTGAATTATGTTTGAATCAAAGGATTCAAGCTGTTGTAACATATAATTGGGACAGTTATTTAGAAGAAAAAATTATGGAAGAAGTAGAAAAAAGAAATTTTGATTGGAATGTAGAGTCACTTTTTGGAGACAAGCTTAAACCTATTGATAAAAATTGTTTGCCAGTTTACCATGTTCATGGATTTATTCCTTGGAAAACATGTTCTTTAGATGATTTGGAAAATAATATTGTTTTTGGATTGGATGAATACCATAAATTGTTTTATCAACCATCAAACTGGCAATTAACAACTCAATTATACTTTTTACAGCACAATACATGTATATTCCTCGGAACGTCTTTAAATGACATGAATATGCTGAGACTCTTAGCAACATCAAATCACTACAGTCAGAATGATGATGTATATATAATTAGATCATATATACATGAAGAAAGTAATTTATTAACTACTAAAACAAGACAAGAAATTATAAGAAAACATTTCGAATTTCTGAAAATCAACTTAGTAAACATAGATGTTAGTTATTCTGATTATAGTAACATAGTGAATTTAATTAAAGAATTACAAGGAGAGATACATAATGGCTAGTAGCACCAAAATACCAGCTAAACCTGAAGATGAAACAGAGTCAAGACAAATGAATAATAATACACAATCGACAGCTTCACATGATATCCTAACAGAAAATATAGACGAAGATTTGAAGAATAATCAAGATAGTTTATCTGATTTTTATACAAAGAAATTAATAAGAGTTGCAAATAGTCCTTACATTCCAACACATGTCAGTGGACTTGATGATTTGTTACGAGGAGGAATTTTACTTCCATTTAACAATAGTCAGAATGTAGCTAACTCAGATTCAAAAATGAACGGAACTGACAAGAAAGATTCAGAAGAAAATCTCTCATCTAGTAATAGTAGTTTAGTAATACTGATTGCTGGTCAACCTGGAACTGGAAAGACAACACTAGCAACGCAAATAATGTTAGGTATTTATCATTATATAGAACATAGTCGAAAACTAAATTATATTGACGACATCGCTGACAATAAGCAATTAACATGCACACATACGAAAGTGCCACTTGAAAAATTTAAAGAAGACACAATAACAACAAGAAATTTATTGGGAGAAATGAAAAACCCCGAACCGGTTATTTTTACATGTGAACAAACGTACTATGAATATAGTGTCTTTTTACAGAGATTTAAAGATATTGTCGATATTGATGATGTTGACAGATTAAATTGGCTAATTTTAAATCAAAAACTTCTGAACAGAGGCGAAGTAGAAAAATTAAGGAAATTCATTGAAAAAGCACATCCACATTCCACTTATTCAACTATTAATGTGGATGATATTTATAAATTAATAGACAAAATATCATTACCTTATATATTTGAGAAGGATGAGGAGGAAAAAATTGTAACCTTGCTTAAGAATGTGGGTACTCGTACATCCATTAGCATGATTGCAAAGGAAAAAATAAAAGTTATTGTGGATAAAATACTTATTAATTATTTTATAAAAGATAGTGAAAAAGAAGGAGTTTTGAAAATACTCTCAGAAGAAAATTCTAAGAAAGATTCAAATATTAATCAATCAGACATCACAGAATTGGTAAATCTTATAAATAAGATATCAGAACCTCAATACTTGGTGAAAAACTGTAGTAATGAAAAACATAAAAATTCATATAATTCGACTTCAGCAGTTTTTTTTCTCCATGATGAAGACTTTAAAGACATCTCAAATATTATTGCAAAAATAAATCATTTACAGACTTTAGATGATAATGATAAAAATAAAGTGGGAATAATTTCTTCTTGTGCTAGTTGTTTAAGTAAAAAAGACATGGAAGTATTAAATAATTTCTTAGATGTTTCTAAAAAAAATGAATCTAGTGTATATTCTGTTGATGTAACAGAAGAAGAAATAAGAAAAATTATTAAGAAAGTTCAACAGGTAAATCTTTTTCAGAGTGAAGATATTGAAGTTCTTAACAATTTAATTATAAGCTGTCAAAATTCAAAATCAATCTATCTAAAAAAAGAAGAGGAGTTAAACAAGTTTACTGAAAAACTAAAAAGATATAGGTATTTTGAAAAATACAGAAATTTCTCAGAAGAAGATTTTAATAAGTTTACAATAAACACATTAGTAAAAAAAGAGAAACTAGTTAACTATGATTTTAACAAATTTAAATCTGATATTGAAAAAATGCTCGCTTCTTTTTCTAATATCTCTATGTTCAATCCCAAATCAAAAGAAACTGAAGAACAGTTAAACAAATTTAATGCAGTAATTCAGAATATAATTTCAAAATATATAAATTATTCCTATTCAGATCAAGATAAAGAAACGCAGTTTTTTAATTTCATGGATGATTTAAAGTTTGATTTGGAAAAAATTTATTCAAGAAATGACCATTTTAGATCAAACGTTGACTTACTAGCTAAGGATAAATTCATAGAGAAAATTACTAAGTTTTATGAAGATTATTGTAAAAGGGCAATGAAGAAGGATTCAACAAAGTCATACACAGTCTGGAAGGATGAGTTAGACAAGTTTCTCAATGAGGACAAAAGCAATCGAGTTCCTGTGTTGGTTGTAGATGGGTTAAACTCATTTACAGAAAAAGAAAGAAGAAATTTAGACACTCAAAAAATGATAAGACAAATGAGAAAGAAAGCAGTAATATCAATTATTGTATATGAAGATGATAAAGACCATTATGAAAACATTGATTATTTGGCAGATATGATAATTAATTTGAAAGGTGAAGAAGTGGCTGGTTCACCTAAGTACTATTTAAATCAAATGATAATTGAGAAATCACGGTTTCAGCAAAGTGTATTAGGATTACACCAATATAAAATTCGAGATGTTGGTTTCCGTGTATATCCTTCTTTACATTTTAGAACTCATAGATTGGATAAACTAAAAGAATACTCTCAGCTATCATTTGTTAGTATTGCCGAAGGCTCAACAGAACAGAATAGGAACAATGCTAATTCTGAGCAGTGTGTGAACTTCAAAAGCATTCACAGACCAACATGTTTTTCTTGTGCAAAATATGATCCTAAAGCCATAAACAAAATATTAAAAAAAGATCTTCCAGAAGAAATTAATCAGAGCTTTCTGCCTTTTCTGTTGAAAAGTAAACTTAAACGTGGTAGCTCTCTTGCAATTATGGGACCAAGGCATACTTTCAAGTTACAATCTTCTTTGGACTTTTTACGAACTGGATCAATAAAAGGAGAAGCCGGTTTAGTCATTTCATTTATGGATAGCGATGAAAAACTATCCAAAGAAAGATCAAATCTTTGTAATTGGATTTGTGGAGAAGGTAAAAATGTAGGGGATTGTAGAAAATGTTATTTGAAAGTTTATACATTTCAGATGAGACCTGGTTGTATAACTCCAGAAGAATTTATGTGTTTACTGGAAGATAGACTAATATTAGGAGCAAAAGAAAAAAACCCAATAAGGCGAATATTATTCTGGGATATAGTACATTTAGAAAATAATTTCCCCTTCTTTACATATGATATCTTATTTATTCCATCTCTCATAGACTACCTAAAATATAATTGGGGTATTAGTGTTGTATTTGTTGGACCATCTAACTCAAGTTCTAAACAATCAAGTATAACATGTTCTTTAGCAAGTAATGTAATTTTCACTTGGCGAGATTCCTTTAACGAGGATTTTAAAAAGAAATATGATTGTAGTAATCGAGATCTTCATAATAATGACTTATATGCATTTTATTCATCAGCAGTAGAAAACGATCCATCAAAATCATCATATTCATTTTTTTTTAGAGACAAAAAAGCATATCAGAGAGAATACTGGTCTGAAAATGTTAATTATGATAAATATCCCAAACTACCTTCGATAGTAGATTTGAATTTTTCACGACTTCAAAAAATTTGTGAAGCGGATTCAATCAATAATACTGTGGCTCAGATTAATAAAGAAGTTAATATTGGTACTAGTAAATTAGATAACAGTTTACTCGCAAGTATTCTTAATGCTGTTATGCAAAATAAGTTTACTAATATTGATTTGCGAAGCTTAATATCTGAAAATAATTTTACTGAGAAATCAGATAAGCCAAATTTCGCTATTTTTGTTGAAAAATTTAAAGAAATACAAAGAATTCAGAAGGAAATCAATGAGCTAGTAATATCCAAACCGCAGGATAATAACCTTTTAAAAGAAAAAGACGATTTGAAGCTAAGAACAGAACTAGAAATACTAGAGAGTTTGGAAATAATAATGCCACACTTGAATTTTACTGGAGATACTCGACACATAAAAGACGATTTAAAAAGTCTATATATAGAATTTCAATTAAGACAAACTAACCCAGATAATTTTATCAATGCTAGTGAAATGCGAGCAAAAATCTGGAAATTGCAAGGGCTATAAAACAATGCAGAATGCTGGGGAAGGATTGAGAAATTCTTCCCTATTTTTTTTAGATAAAGATCCTGCTATTGATACTTAAGACCAGTCAAATACCCCATGAACACCAAGGGAGATAAGGGCAGCGAGGTAGTTGAGAGTTGAGAGTTGAGAGTTGAGAGTCATGATCAACAAGATTTTGTTAGCCGATATAATAGTGATAAGTCAAGTGTAAACGGTCGGAGGGAATATTTGAATAATATTTTTACGATGAGCCACTCGTCCAGACTGAATGAGCCATGTCTCCG
>CAYQPF010000106.1:0-16948 GCA_964419225.1 uncultured Candidatus Cloacimonadota bacterium
AAACTTTCTTTTCTTCGTTAATTGATCTGGTATAGCCGACGACAGTATTAATGTTTAATTGTTCAAAGTTGCGTTCCAGAGTAAAAGATAAAGTATGCTTCAGAGTATCAAAAGCTTTCTTCTCTGTTTTATCAACATTATTCAGGGTGTTAAAACTTATATCAACTTTCGTATTTGCCCATAAGATCTTTCCGAGATCGTGGCCAACTGAAACAGAGTAGGAGTTGGATTGCTGATTAAAATTATATAAACTGTCTGCGTTATTATTAGAAAGATTAGTATTCATCCCCATTCTTAAATAAGGGAGATTTCTGGGGCGAATAAAGATTTGGCCGAAGACATTTGTATTCTTGTTAGTGTATTCCTTTTGACTGGAGATATTATCGGAGATGAAGCTAATTCCCCCGTTCAGCATGCACTTGCCCTGGAACAAATTCATATAATCACTCACTGTGAGGGTTTGAGCATCTTTCTGTAAATAACTGGAAGTTAGAGAATTATAACTTGGTCCGACTGCCTGGTAAGTAACATTAAGGAAATTATTCAATACATACATTTTCATATAGGATTGGAATGCCATATTCCCCAATCCGGGAATAAATGGTTCAATGTTTTTGTTCAAGACAAGGATATTACTGTATTCCAAAGGATTTATTGGCCATTGGCTGACATCAATTCCATAGTCTTTATCTAATTCTTCTTTTGTTAAAGCAGGATCCAAAATATTGTTGTTATACATACTGAGAGCTATTTCGCCACCAATACTGAAGCGTTGGTGAAACATAGATAAACTCATGTCTCCGCTTGTAACGAGATTATCTTTGGGAGTAGCTTTGGGTAAACATGTTGTAGTATCTATATCTTTATAGTCTAAGACATTAAGAGATTTAACATCGTCTTTGGTTTTAACTAAGTTGAAACCAAAGTTCAAGCCGTCAACTTTACCCAATTCAATTCTTAAACCAAAGGTATGCTGGGTGAAAGTACCGGGAGTCTGCAAAGTTAAAGGATCCAACCTTACTCCATCCACGGTTCTTTTAGTTTCACCATATACTGATTTTAATCTGATATAGGGTATATGAAGGGTTCCATAATAACCATTCACGTTTTTGTTATTCAGGGATAGTAAGGAAAAGAAGGGACTATTATCACCATAGGAAAAATCGAGAAAAGGAGTCTTTAAACCGATAGTATATCTGTTTATGCGTTGTGTTTCTTTTTTATCAAGAGAAGAGACATAAGCTCTGGCATCAAGGGCTATACTTTTGTAGTTACTATTGAGTGTAACAGCTACATTATTATCCTTAGATATGTCATGATCTGACACAACAGTGTTGACAGAGTCAATGACAACATTATTGGTAGCTACGGTATGCATCCAATTTGAATTGAAAACCAAAGATCCTGCAAGGTTAATGGGAAGATTACTTCTTTTAGTGCTAAGAACCTTATTTTCAAACTGGGGAGAGACAATTTCACTGCCGTTCATAAGTTGACATTTAACCTGATAATTCAATTTACCCTGAGCAAGCTTAGGAACACGGTAGTAGAGCATATTGGAAGAAATAACTGCTTTATTGGTTACATCCTTTCCGTTCACAATTAATTTAAGAGAATTTGGCATGATTTCATCTTCTAAATTAAAGTAAGAGATCGCGATGACAACTTCTTCCGCATTGGACACTCCACCTTCTTCAGGACTTAATACGATAAAATCCTGGACAGTGTCTCCGGTAATTATTGCTGATAATTTGTAGGGATTTGCCTCAGGATTTACTTCCGGCAAATAGCTCAGTTGTCCGTCTTTTAGGTGAATAATGATATAGTACTCTAAATTTTTGGTATTTGAACTATATGCCGGAATATCTGTTTGAAAACTATTGTTTGTACGTGGAGTGAACATAACAGAATTATAGGCAAGTTCATCAGTACTTCTATACAAAAGCTGAATATAATCGATTTCACCTTCACCTGAAAGAATTTCCAGGTTAAGAGGTGTGTTCTGGCCGGAATTAAACCCTGAAGGAACATTATGATTAGCTTGAAAGGCAAAGCATAAGCTGCTTATCATGATAAAGAGGATAATTAAATATTTCTTCATGGCTTCCACCTATTTGAGTTTGATCTTAATTTTCTTTACTTCGCCGGCTGAATTTTTTAATTCAATATCCAAATTGTTTGATTGCAGATCAGCATTAGTTTGATCTAATACATCTTTGCTTAAGTCGCCTGGTTTAATTTCGTCAACGACTGTATTAGTACCGTCAGTAGTGGCCTTCTGATGAGCACCTACCTGAAAGGTATCTCCTGTTTGTTTGTGTTTAAGTTCTACTACACCTTCAAATGTGTATAAGATGGTTTCACCTTTGTCAGTTATCACTACGAAAAATTCGGTTCCCTTAACAGATGCCACAGTTGTCGGGGTTTCAACTTCATATACACCCATTTTCTTTTCGATCTTGGAGTAGAGATTTCCCTTTTCGAGGATACTGCGTTTGGCTAATTTACCATCTTCTTTCTGAGCATTGATTTTTACAACACTATTAGGGAACAGCTTCAAAGAAGCACCACCATCAACAAATTTTACCAAGGCATAGGAATCTTCCTTGCTTTCCAACAAATCATTACTCATCAAGGGAGTCTTGTCCTGAAGGTTAATCGTCTTGCCTCCTCTGTTCACAGTCACTTTGTTCTTTACTTTAACGGCAAAAGCAACATTAGAAGCTGAAAATAAACTCAAAGCGAACAAGACCAATACTGCTGAAAAAAGAATTCTCTTAAACATATTGTTTCTCCTTTTTAATCATTTTTAAAAATTATCCTTCCCATTGCGGGCTTGGCATACCATTATTATACAATTTTCTACTTTACTATTGAAATTATACCTGTCAAGATTAAAATTCGTTTTCTTTAAAAAACAGTCTTAAACAAAAATATAATTGACAAAATGAAATCTATTTCATTCTATAAATGGGCAGGCTTAGCTTGCTAAATCTAAGATAAAGGATTGTTAATATGAGTTCTCAACCTTTCTATTTTGATCTGGGTTTTAATTGTGCTCAGGCTGTTTTGCTTCATTTTGCAGAACAATTAAAATTATCAGAAAACAATTGTCAACAGCTTGCACTGGCTTTTGGTGGCGGAATGGGGAGAATGCAAAAGACTTGCGGTGCTGTTACAGGTGCATTTATGGCAATTGGTGCAATTGCAGCACAACTCCCTCTTTCTGATGATGAAAAAAAAGAAAAAGCCTATTTGTTGGTAAAAGAATATACTATTGAGTTTTTAAAACACTTCCCCAGCCTTGATTGCTCTGCCCTCCTGAATTGTGACCTGAATTCAGAACAGGGGAAAAACACTTTTAAAAATGACGATTTGCGGAATAAATACTGTAAAGAATTTGTGAAACGCTCTATTTTGATTGCAGAGTCTATTCTGGCAGACAATTCTTCTAAGTGTAATAATCCGGAATAATCTCGTAATGTCTGGTCTCATTGTCTGTCATGAAGATATTATTCTTGCCGGAAAGGATTCTTCTTCTATTATATAAGAAAGGATGAAAGGGAATTATGAACATAAAAGTGAAGAACTATTTGGAATTTGTGCCGACATATATAGCAATAAAGTTGCTAAGTTTATTGCCATATGCATTAATAGAGAAACTATTAAAAAACCTCTGTCTTTGGGGGGGATATTATCTGGGTATTCGTAAAGACATAGCAGCCAAGCAGCTTAGAATGGTTTTTCCCGAAAAAAGTCAAAACGAGATTAATACAATTCTCCGGGAGATGTATCTTGGGATAGGTCAAACGATGACTGAGTTTTATTTTGCATCTGCATCCTATTTTTCCAAGATAGCAGATGTATCGGGGTGGGAATATGTTGAAGAATGCCTGTCTGAAGGAAAAGGTTTGATTATAGCGTGTGGTCACATTGGGAACTGGGAACTTGGTGCCAGATTTATAGCATATAAGGGCAAAAAAATAAAAGCAATCGTCAAAAAAATGCGGAATGATCTATTCGATGATTATACAAATTCCATGCGGAAAAAAGAAGGTATGGAGATTATTTATACCAGCAAGGCACTCAAGCCAATTTTATCAGCATTAAAGAATAATGAAGTTGTTGGTTTTCTAATTGATCAGCATGCACGGAAAGAAGGTGAAATGATGGATTTTTTGGGGCATAAATGCTCCACTCATTTAGGAGCAGCCAAAATTTCACTGCGTACCGGTGCACCAATTATTCCGGCTTTTCCCTTGAGAAAGCCTGACGGATCTTATATTTTAACATTTGAAAAGCCAATAAAACCGGGGAAAAATGATTCCCTGGATGATATTATTGAGCTGACCAGACTCCTGAATCATCGTCTGGAATTGCAAATCATTAACAATCCATCCCAATGGTTTTGGTTGCACAAGAGATGGAGATAAGTCGGAGGTAGTAATGAAAATAGCCATGGTTTTCCCCGAAATGTCACCTTTAACACCTCACAATAAAATTTCTGATGCTTGTAAGAATCACTTATTTAATCACTCACCGGACATTGAAATTGTGGCAATCCTTCCTTTTTTTGTAAATTTGAATGTGGAAAACTTCAACATTTCTCTCTACATGCAATTGGAGGAGCATACAGTTTTACGTGCTCGTGCTGAAGGGGATACATATTCTGTTTTTCTGATAAAGCCTATGGATAATTATTATCCCTTTTTTGGTCTCGATTTTTTCAACTATGAACATATCATAAATTTCTCACTGGGGACATTGAATTTCCTGCAAAAGCTGGATAATCTGGCGGTAGTTCATATGCATGGCTGGCAAACAGGATTACTCCCTTTGCTTATAAAAGATAAGCTTCCCGGAATTAAAACTCTATTTTCTCCGCATAGTTTGGTTTTACAAGGAGAACTGGAAAAAGCTGAATTGTCAGTAATTAAACTATCTGAACTCTATAAAAATATGGTTTCGAAAATCAGTTCACCCAGTTTTTTGAAACTGGGCATTATTTATGCAGATTTCATCAATGTTAACAGTCGGACATATGCTCGGGAAATTCTAAATCCTGAATTTGGTAATGAATTAGAGCCAATTTTTAAAATCAAAGAGGATAAATTGATTGGCATTAACAACGGTGTAAATTATGGTACCTGGAACCCGGAAAAGGATGTAAAACTTATTCAGAATTATTCTGTAAAGGAATTAAACGGAAAAAAGGCTTGTAAAGCTGATTTGCAAAGGAAATTCGATTTGCCTAGTAATGATGATATTCCTTTACTCTTTTATGGTACTGAATTAACTTTTTCTAAAGGTTGCGACTTGGTTATCAGCTGTCTTCCCCAACTTGCTGAGCTTCCGATACAGTTAATTATCTATGGTACAGGTGATGATGAATACATTTTGGAGTTGGAAGATAAAATTGGTACATATCCCAATGTAAAAATTGTGCTGGATTTTGAAAAGAGACATATTTCCAATCTTCTTGCCGGTTCAGATTTTATACTTTTGCCTTATCGGCTTTCAGAAGGTTCTGTCTCTCATTTATATGCTTTGAAATATGGATTAATTCCTATAGCTCATAAAACTGGTGCAATTGCTGATGCAGTATTTGATCAAACCTCACAGGATAATACAAAAATCAACGGATTTCTTTTTAACAGCTACTATGATGAAAGTTTGCTCGATGCTGTTCATGAAGCACTTGATGTATTCAAGAACAAAGAAATGCTTGGCACTTATGTATATAATGCAATGCATGCCGACTGGTCCTGGAAACATTCTATCCGGCAATATGAAGAGATTTATCATAAACTGCTTAAATAAACCTATCAGGTTTATTTTTTTCTGGATCCTGATTTTTTCAGGGACACAGAGCTATGCCATAATTGAGGAAACAGCTTCTTTTTCCGGATTCCTCTATGGTTCGGCACCCCAATGTGAATATGATAACTGGGTTAGTCACGTCCCTGAAGGACTTGCTATGCCAGGTTATAATATTTACGCACCCTGGGATGTGCAGACAAATGGCTTTGGCACTTACAGACAACCGGACACAGCTGATTTAAATCGCTGGAGTGAGATTGTGACCCTCTTTCTGAATCAGGATTATGAAACAGCTCAGAGCAGGATTAATAGTTATGCAATTCCTTATAATGTTGTAAAATTTAATGATACCGACACACAAAGAACATACTATGTTTTAAGGGAAGTTATAGATTCAAATTTTACTGATGAAAACAATCCTGATACAAATTCTGATGACGAACATGGCAGTTTCAATTTTGGTTGGGGCTTGTATGTTTTTAGTCCATCCGGAGTATATCCTATTATTGTAAATGCAGTTCATCCCTGTGATGATTTTATTGCTCCGGCAATGAGTTTAAGAGCTTTTCAAAAGTGGAATGCTCCTTTTTTCATGGTAGCAGGTGCAGGACGAGAAGTACTTTGGGCAGGAGGTGAATACAATAATTCTCTTTCACTGAGTGATCCTTCAAGGGTCACTAATCATCCTTTCAATACTGCATATAGACAATTTGCTCAATTTGTACGCAGTCATTTCTCCCGACGCGAGCTTTCAGTACAGATCCACAGCTATGATTGGAATAAGTACTTAAGCTCCGGTGATTGTCAATTATCAGCAGGTTCGAGTTATCCCTATCCGGGATTACCCATCCGGGATTTGTCGAATGAGCATTTTGATGTAATAAACAATACAGAATTTTTAACAGTTCCGGAATATTCTATCGGGACTAATAATGCGGTTTATGTTGATCAGTATTATAGTGTCTATGCAGGAGACGGAAGCACAGTATATTACCAGAATGATACTCCAGTCCCGATTTCGAATGTAATTGCTCTGCCGGGTTATGGTTCAAATGTACAAATGCTCTACACTTGTAATGGCTGGAATAAGTATGACAGTTTTAGTCCATTCTTCCATATTGAATTGGATGAACTACCTTCCGGTTACCATAATACTGTTGAAGATTATTATGCCTTTTATGGATACAACGCTACTACGGGAGATTGGGATGCAGCAACACTATTTAATAATACTCTGGCTTATTATACGCCCTGGCTAGATGCGATGGATTTAACCTTCCCCGAGCTATTCACTGTGACTCATTTGCAACCCCCAACTTTGCCTCTGGATTTCCGTCTTGTAAATATTGTTAATGGAATTGTAAATCTGCAATGGGCAAAGTCCTCAGATTTCTTCTTTAACTCTTATTCACTGGAAATTGCTACCGACTCACTCATGAATAATGTATTCAGAATTCTCGATCGTACAACAAATACAAATATGGCATATCAGAAATTGGCTTCAATTCCTGTACTCAATTTACCCTCAAACAATAATTATTACTTCAGATTGAGAGCTTCAGATAAATTTAATAACAATTGTGCCTATACTGATGTGATTCATGCGAACTTACCACCTCTCGGAAACAATGAACCTATGGCTCCTCAACGTGTTACTATTGATTATTTTGACAATATGCTGATAATCAACTGGGATCCTGTTACTCTTGATATATTTAATAATCCTGTGAATGTCTCATATTACAAAGTTCTGAGGTCTCCTGATCCTGAATATCATATTAATACCTGGGAAACTATTGATATTGTTACAGAACCAAACTACATAATTGATCTTTCTCATGTATTTTCTAATGTCGGATTCTATAAGATCATGGCGGTCGTTGAATAAAAAGAGCAATGACCACTGTTTTGCACAATGGTCATTACTAAGTAAATCATTATAGATTTGGAGCTGGCTGTCCAGTAATCTTCTCGATTGCACTTTTAAATTCTTTGATCTTTTCCGGGGTATCTAAAACAATTGCGGCCTGGGTAGAAGGTGTTTTTGTTTCCTGAGCCAGTTTGATTTTTGCATTCAATCCGTAATTGTCCCCAACATATTTGTAGTATAGTAATAGTTTTTCAGCCATGATTTCCTCCTATTGCAATATAGCGAAAAAGTCTTTAAAAGCATCCATATGGACTTTAGCCAGATCTCCCCACACTTCAGGTGGTTGAATCAGCCATTCACAATGATCATCTCCTTTTCCGAGGCAAACAGGCTCCATTGCAACAAGGGGTTTACCGAAGAAAGCTGTACACCAACCGGAAGCAAAACCTTGTAATGACCAACAGACTGACTCATCTCCTGCATGATTATATGATAAATGCTGTTCTGCCTCATAGGAGTTGGTCCAGATACCGGAAAAATAAAATTCCCCTGTTTCTCTGTTAAAGCGAATTTCTTTAGGAGCAGCGTGAACGATTCCTTCCCAGGTATGGATAACAGGGCCAGATGCCAGAAGATCCATTTCAGAATCAAATTCGTAATTAATTTTCATCTGTAGAAAATCCGCATAACCATTCTGATAGCCAAACTTCAAAAAGAGTTCTCGTGCTTTTTCTTTCCCCAGTGCCAGAGTAATATTGTGCCGTAATAGTCCCATCGCATTAGAATCGAATATTACCAGTCGATTGTCTTTGAAAGTCGTAATTCCCTGAGAGAAGTCAAAGTTAATGTCCTTAGACAAGTTAAAATCGATTGCCTTCATACTTACCTCCTTAATTTCGAAATAGTAATTTGAAAGAGTATAAAAGCAAGTGTAAAATTTTGAAGGATAGAGATATAGAGCATAAAATCATTAATGTAAATGAGTGTAATTCATTATACATGAATGGACTAAAGTATTCTTGAATGCCAGAAAAATATTTTTTGGACAATCCATTTTGTATTGCTTACATCAGATCAAAAACAGGAAAATTATGGATAGCATCCAAACATATCAGACTAAATTGCAGAGATAGAAAAAGCTGCTCATCTTATTGGATCAGCAGCCTAAATATTTCGGTTTAAGTTATTTCTTAGCGGGAGCAGATAAAACTGCTTTTACACGATAAAAAGCCTTATTCAGATCATCTGTATCTTCATAACTCAGGTTAGTTGTTGAACTTATTTGAATAAATTCTCCAAAGGGATTATCAGCTCTGAAAACCAGATAGCTGGTAGCGTGCGTTACAGCATTCCAGGATAATACTCTGGCAGACCCATTTAAGCTGAGATTGACAACCGGGCCTGCAGGAGGTAAGACATTCATCAGTACCTGAACACTCTTGACAGGATTAACAGAATCGTTTGAATTTATTATCATTTCAGCTTCGTAAAGTCCCGTTTGTAAACCTGCTGCATTGAAGTTTCCTATTATCATCTGATTGTTTCCACCGGTAATGGTTCCAGCAGATGGACTGGCTGTAATCCAGGTTATCTGGGGCGGTGTTGCATCCAGGGTAATTGTCCCTGTAACTGAGTGAGGTAGAGAGCCATAGATATCACCATCTATCTGGTAATTCAGATTCAGAGGATCGACCATACCGGATGGGATAGTTACATTGATTACGGCAACAGCAGTCTGATTACCATACACGACACCCCAGCCGGCATTAATGCCTGTCCAGACGATCGTGATTCCGTTTCCTGAGGTTTGATCCGGAATCATAGCACCACCTGATCCGCCTGTAAAATTACTGACACTATTGACCACAATCCCGGCTGGAATATTGAGATGGACATATTTAAGCCATTCATTGTCTGTGCTGGTGTTATAGACAGAAAGAGTCCAATTTACTGTTGTCCCTGCAGTATATTCGGTAACATCAGTTGTTAAAGTGGAGCCGGCGATATTTCTATCGGTGGAAGTAATTTTTTTCTGATGATTTCTCGTTAAAGAATGACGCTGTACATTTGATATTACAATATTATAGTTAAGCGGCTGACTGCCGGTATTGCTTATGAACAAGGTATCAAGTGCTATTCCTTCAGCAGGTAATGCGGTTGACATCTGTTGTGAATCCAGGGAAATTGTAGGCAGAATGTAGCCAGAGCCGGTCACTGTCGTATTATGAACAATGTCTAAATAGCTATTGCTGTTGATTACCATATTCCCGTTATATGAGACAGCTGCTTCAGGAGTAAAAGTAAGATTATAGACCTGAGAGGTGCCGGCAGGAATATTAAAGTTAAGGGTATTCCGCAAGTTTCTATCCTGGGAAACACTGTATCCCGAAGGTGGGTTAATTGATCCGACAAGATTTACATTACCGATATTACTGAGAGTAAAACTGAGTGGTGCACTGGTTCCAACTTTCCTCTCTCCAAAATTTAGAGTATCAGGAGTGACAGTTATTTGGGGATTATTTCCATAACCTACTTCCAATGTAACCGGTAATAACACCTGATTATTTCCATAAGCATTACTACTGATCCTGATATTGGCCTGATAAGTACCAGCAGACAAATGGAGAGTATTCAGGTTGATATTGAAATTATGGGTCAAACGGGAAGTAATTATTCCTTCAATTCTGGTATTATTATTCAGAGAAAGCCAGGAGTCCGCATATCCGGCAGGAGAAGCAGTCACTGCCACTCTGTCAATGCAGACGCCAAAACCTGCTTTAGCATTACCTTGAAAGCCAATATAATATTCAGCAGAAGGGTTCGGCAAATTGAGGGTGGTTGTTGACCAGAGATTGGAATTTTCAATTGTCTGGATGAGAGTCCAGGTACCGTTTGCAGAGGTCTTGTAATAAACGGCCAGACTGTCCATTCTTCCAAAATAGGGTTGCATATAATGGTAAAAACTTAATTGTGGACTATAGCTGTTAGTCTGTAAATCCAGAGGAGGGCTAATCAAAAGAGTTTTATCATCTTCAATGTCTGAGTCCACCAAAAGAGCATTATAGGAGCTGTAGAAGCCTGTATCAGGGTATCCGAAACCATTGCCATGATCACAGGTCCAGTTTAAATTATCTCCGGATACTGTTTGCTGAGTCCAACCAGTGGGCATTGCTCCTCCATGTTCAAAGTCTTCCTGAAGAATATACTGTGTGTTACGGGTGGGATATTCGACAGAAAGTGTATAGTAAAGGTTGTCTGCTCCGGTATTAGTGATAGAGAGTAGTTTGGAAGTGTTTTCACCAATGAGAAGGCTGTCGTTAAAGGATTGAACATTAGTTACAACAGTTGCAGGGGCAAGTCTGATGAATGGATATCCATCGTTCAAATCACCTTGATGTTTCCAGATTAAATCCATATCATAGCCGACGTAAGTTGAGGTTGTTTGCATTTCTACAGTCGTTTTACCGAAGCTGGCATTTAAACCTGGAGAAGTTGTTGTGTTGGACAGTTCACGATTCCAGTAGCAGGAATTAAATGTGGTTCCAAGATAGGAGATAACTGCTGAAAATCCTCCCACTACAGGAGTTGTATTTGAGGAATAATCCATTACAACGCTGGAATAACAGTTTTGAAAGAGACCGGTTGCACTCCCGGAAAAACCACCTACTTTGTCATATCCTTTTACTGTTCCGGTTACAAAGCAGTCATAAAAAGAGCTGCCGGAGCCTACACCACCGGCAAAACCACCAACGGTAACAGTACCCAAAACCGAACCTTTAAAGGAGCATTTGCTAATCATGCCGGTATTTATCCCGACAAATCCACCAGCATAAAAACCCATGAAACTAACAACTGCTCCATCTGTAGTTGTTGTAACATGACAATTAGTTATAATGCCACTATTCACACCGACAAGTCCGCCAATTTGATGGTATCCAGCTACAACATCAACTTGCAAATTGAGGTTCTTCAAAACAAATTCAGACCCGGTAACACCGAATAAACCTAAATTGGCTTCAAAATTCTGATGAGTACTATGATTTGATTTAAACCCTGATATACTACAATGATTACCATCCATCTTACCGTAAAAAGGAGAATCATCATTGCCGATCGGATTCCAGAAATAACCGTAGTTGTACCCGGCATTCCCCTGAAGAAAATAATCTGTCATATCAATATCATTAATTAATTTATAATATTTATCACTATGTGTAGTACCTAAAAAGTCATTCAGCCTGCTTAGTTGTCCGGAGGTGGAAATTAACCAGGGATCGGTTTGAGTACCGGAACCACCGGCAAAGGTTTCCGGAACCGGAATACAGGTTCCTGATACAGCCAGATTGAAAGTGCTTTGAGTTTCACTGTTGCTGGTAATAACAACATTTCCATTGTACATACCATATGCTGTTGGTGCAAAAGTTAAGGTATAGGTTTGAGATGTACCCCCTGCAATGCTGAAATTTAGAAGATTAGTATTTGTGACGGATTCAGAAACTGAATAAGTCGTGAGGGTTGTTATAGAGCCAGAAAGGGTCAATTGTCCGGAATTTGTAATGGTAAAAGTCTGAGGATTAAAAGTACCCGGGTAAACACTTCCGAAAGCAAGACTGGACGGGTTAACATTAATGTGAGCAAGAACAGGGTTTGCAGTTGCGGTTTGCTCCCAAACCAAATAAGGATATCCATCATTCACTGCCGGATTAATAAACCAATATTCATTGGTTCCATTAGCGGTTTCCCCGGCAAAATCCCAACCTGCGAAAGTGGATTGATTTTGCATTTCAGTTGTTGTCTTTCCAAAACTTGCATCAGAACCAAAAGAAGTTGTAAGGCCTGAAGTTTGCCGATCCCAGTATGAGTTGGAGACAGTTCCGCTGTTGAGCCAACCCAGAATACCACCTCTGTAATAAGCATCACCGGTATTTGTAACGCTTCCTGTCGAGAAAGAATTTGTAATTCCGGCTGCACCGCCCTGTCCCTGATATCCGACTATACCGCCGACATAATTAACCCCATTTACAGCAGAATGGGAATAGGAATTATAAATATATCCATTATTTTGACCGACGATCCCACCTACAGTATTACCTGCTCCTATTACATCACCAGTTGCGTAACATCGATTCAAAGTACCATTATTCCATCCGACGATTCCGCCGTCCCAGATTGCTCCGCGGACTTTTCCTGCTGCAGAACAATTATTTATTGTTCCATTATTTCTGCCTACCAGCATTCCAGTAGCATTTGCACCTTGAACTGTACTTGCATCAGCTGTCTTTAAATGCAGATTTTCAATCACTGCAGTTGTACCTGTTGCTCCCCAGAAACCACATTCAGGCAGGGTGGATCTATTGATCATCAAGCCGGAAATTGTCTTATTATTACCATCAAAATGACCTTGAAACGGAACAGCATTTGTTCCAAGAGGCGACCATCCTGCAGGGCCCCAGGCAGAAAACCCTTCTCCTCCTTCAGTTAGATAGGCCGTCAGATCAATGTCATTCATTAATTTGAAATAAATATTTGAATAGTTGCTTCCCATAAAGTTCCTGATGCTGTTTAATTGGGCAGCAGTTGTAATCTGATAAGGATTCCCGGCAAATCCTGTTCCCTCTCCTGTGAAGAAATAATTTGCCGGGAAAGATATATTGTCTATCCAAACCTTGTTCTGCCTGAATCCTCCCCAGTAGGTATCACTATTATCCCGGTGGAAAGACCAGGACAGATTATGAACACCTGCAGAAATAGCAAAACTACAGTAAGTCCAACCGATAGTTCCAGCCCACTGATTCTGAAGAACACCATCAATATAAAACCTGAGAAAATCTCCAAAAGGTGCTCCCCAATTTTCTGTATCAGTTTTCATAACAAAACCAATATTTCCCGCTGTAAGGACATTAATATTCAGATTCAAATTAGAATAGGAGTTATGATAATACCCATTTGATAAAGCTGAACAGGTACCAGCATAAGGCATATAAGTTGTAATATTCCATTGGTTGTTGGGCGTATCAGTAGTCCATTTTAAACCACAAAAGTCTCCCGACTCAAATCCTTCAAAGGTGGTTTGGGCGAGCAATCCACCGGAAAATAGAATCAAGATTAAAAACAAAATAATAATATAGGAATGCTTGCTTTTGAAGCACAGAGGTGTCCGGTTCATAAAAATTATCTCCTTACTAGTTTCAATTATTAACCACGCATCCTAATATGAGTTTTTTGACAAGATAAATGAGCTTTTTAAGCATATTAAATACCATTCATAAATTCAGAACCATTGACCGCACAACCAATGCAAATCTGGCATATCAGAAAACTGCAGCAAGCGCTGTTCTTAATTTAACTGCAAACAATGATTATATCTTTCGGTTGAGAGCGTCAGATAAATATGGTATCCTTAACGCTATATCAATGTCCTTCATGCCAATTTACCGCCTCTCGGAAACAGTGAACCGATGGCTCCTCAACGTGTTACTATTGATTATTTTGACAATATGCTCATACTTAACTGGGATACCGTTACTAATGACATATACCACAATCCGGTTACCGTCTCATACTACAAAGTTTTGAAGTCATATGATTCTGAAAATGACATTAATACTTGGGAAACCATTGATATAGTTACAGAGCCAGGCTACATAATTGATCTGTCTCATGTATTTTCTAATGTCGGATTCTATAAGATTATAGCGTTAGTTGAATAAGGAAGCTATGGCCTCTGCTTTTGAACAGTGGCCATAGCTTTAATCAATATTGAAGATGTGGGGCAGGCTGACCGGTTATCTTTTCGATTGCTTCCTTAAATCCTTTTTATTTTTTCAGGGGGTATCCAAAGCAAATAATGCCTCTCAAAGGATCAGTATAGTAGAACACTCTTTATTAGGCTTGATAATAGGTGAGAACTCGTTCAAATTTTTTGTAAAAGCTGCCATTATGATATTCATTCAGAGTCAACCAGTTACCTTGTTTATCATAAAGATAATCATAAATGTACTCATCTTTTGTAATTAAATCAGGGTAAGATTTGTATTTTACAACTTCTTCTTTTGTAATATTTCCAAGTTTGTTGTAACTTATTTTGAGTTGAGTTTGCGGTTTACCATCATGATATGTGATTTCATTATTCAACCGGCCCTGATTATTGTATTTACTGATTTTGGCAGGATGTGTTGTATCAGAAACACTGAATTCCCTTTGCTCCTTCAGTTTATGGTTATCATCAAAATCTCTTTCAGTATAGGAATACAAAGTCATCATTGAATCATATGTATTCACCCGAATCTGGTTTCCTTCAAGGTCGTAGAGATACTCTTCAGCCAGTATCAGTTGATTATCTTCGGAGTATTTTTTGAGACAGCATAATTGTTTATTTGAGTTATATTCGTATTTTGTTACTTCGCTGCCAAGCTGTTCTCTGAGCTCTGCGGACTTTAATAAGCCTGTTTCATCGTATTGGTATATGTAACGATAATCTTCTTCTTTACAGCAGTTAAAACAAATATCTTCTACCAGTCTTCCATTCTCGTCATAGTTATAGTGAACTTCTCCTTCATAGTAATCACCTGTTCCAGAAATAGTAGATAATAGTAATCCATGTTGATTATAAGTCGTGATTACACCATTAACATTGAGTATTTTTACTTTTCCTCTCAGTCCGTCTTTACGCCAGTCTGAATCAGAATACTTTGAATTTGCAACACCAAATAATAATTGTTTTATTTTAACAAACAGATTATTTTTCATTATTACCTCTATACTAAAATATCATATTCAGTACCAGTGATGAGTCAGTGTAAACTGTCGGAGAGAATGTTGATCAACAAGGACAGAACACACCTCCCCCGCTTCGCGGGTACTCCTCTCCAGAGGAGAATTGAGTCGCAGATCATTTACACAATCATGCTATACTTCTCAACAGTCATTTCTTGCCGGACATGACACTAGCAAAAAAAAAGATCAACATTTATCTGACATAGCAGGTTTCATAAGAAACCTAAGAATGTTTGACTTTTCCATTCTATTGACTTAAAGCATTATTTCATTTCTTTGTCAATGATTTTCAAAATAGAAACAATTCAAAGGATCTGGAAAAGTAGAATTACTAAATGTGCCTTTTTGCTTGACAACTTCAATATTTGTTTCTCGCTGGAAGCAAAGAATATTTTAGGAGTAAAAATGGATAAATTAAGAATCACAGAACATCCGATCCTGCCTGTTCCCGAAAGGGAGGAGATAACTTTTTACTGGAAAAAGACTCCGTTAAAAGCCAAAGTAGGCGAAGTAATTTCCTCTGCCTTAATGGCAAACGGGATCAAGGTTTTTGGTCATCATCACAAAGACGGCTCTGCCCAGGGTATCTTTTGTGCTAACGGCCAATGTGCAAAATGTATGGTTATTGCCAACAATATGCCGGTAAAGTCCTGCATGGTGGAAGTCAAAGAAAACATGATCATAGAAAGTGCTGACGGTTTACCAGAACTTCCTGAAGTTGACGGGAATGTCAGACTATCTGATATTGAAGAGAGTGAGGTCGATGTGCTGATCATTGGCGGAGGGCCTGCCGGTCTGGCTGCCTCCATTCAGTTTGAAGCTCATGGTATCAAGGCTCTTTTGATCGATGACAAGAATGAACTGGGTGGCAAATTAGTTCTTCAAACACATAAATTCTTCGGTTCTGTAGAAGATTCCTATGCCGGAACCAGAGGCAATGATATCGGTAAAATGCTGGCAGAACAGGTTCTTAATTCCAAGAATATCCAGGTATGGCTCAACAGTACTGTTCTTTATGTATTCAAAGACAAAAAAGTCGGAATCATCAAAGACGGTGTATATAAAATAGTAGCTCCCAAAGTGATCCTGAACGCAGCCGGAGCAAGAGAAAAATTCCTCAGATTCCCGGGGAATACACTTGCCGGTATCTACGGTGCAGGTGCTTTCCAGACTTTGGTCAACCGTGATCTGGTGCGTCCCACCAACCGTTTATTCATCGTAGGTGGTGGAAATGTAGGCCTTATAGCCGGCTATCATGCATTGCAGGCTGGTATTGAAGTTGTCGGTTTGGTTGAAGCTATGCCCAAATGCGGTGGTTACAAAGTACATGACGATAAGTTAAGAAGACTCGGTGTTACTGTTTATACCTCACATACTATTCTTTCAGGTAATGGTGACGAGGCAGTTTCGTCCGTTACTATTGCTCAGATAGACCGGAATTTTAAACCCATTGCAGGTACAGAACAAACCTTTACCTGCGAT
>CAYQPF010000107.1:0-16891 GCA_964419225.1 uncultured Candidatus Cloacimonadota bacterium
CCGGCCAATCGCATGAGCCGGTCACCAAATCAGGAAGATGGCTAAGATTGAGAGTTTCGCCAACAGGCAGGCGTCAAGCCCTCAAACTTGCTAAAGACCTTGGTGAAATGACTCTGGTTATAGAATCCGAGATCAAGGGCGACACCGACAATGGTTGAGCCGGAAGTTTTCAGAAGGTCCTTGGCACGTGCAATCCGCCGCCGCATTATGTAGGCATGAGGCGACTGACCGGTCGCCTTTTTTGTGTTCATAAAGAGAAATAGAACAGGAAAATATAAAAAGGATATTTTTTGTAATTTTACTTGACATTGACTCATTTATTAAAGATTAATGTAACATGAAAAATTATAAAAAGTATTTTAAAATTTTGCTGATACTTTTATCAGTATCAGCCACCTTTTCAGTCTTCAGTATTGAAGCAGACACAATAAGTGTTAATGAGCCGGATCTGATGTCATCCATTTATCATTCATTTTCAAGGAACTATCTGGGAACAGTTGCGACGGGAATGGGATATACCGGAGTTGCAAAATACGAAGGCATGGGTAATGTACTTATTAATCCTGCAACCCTTGATTTAGTAAAGCATCAGGCGTATTGCGAATTTATTGTTAAACCGCCTGTAAATGAGTTAGATCAGATTCAAAAACAGATTTATGAGAGCAGTTACGCAGGAATGTTTGGATTTGGGTTCCAATCAGAAGGGATTCTTGATAATTATAGCATATTATTATCGACACCTAAATCTATTCAATACAGTTCATTTACCAGAAGACTTAAGACTGATGATGTATTAATCAGAAAGCCCGAATTTATTCAGAACGATTTAGTGTTATCGAGTAATCGTAAGTTTGGATCTGCAATAATTGGTTTGAGTTTAATAGGAACACTTTATACTCTTAGGGAATATAGGCTTGAAGGAACATATCAGAATATTGATATGAATGAAGTGGTTTTTAATGTTCAGCCTGGATTAATCTTGGATACTGAGACTTTTTCCTGGGGAGTAAGTGCTTTGATGCCACAGAAATTTACGATGAAAAATGATTTTAAAAGCTACGATTGCAAAATACCTATGGAGATAACAACCGGTTTAAATCTACGGCGATATGATGCAAATTATTCTATTGAGTATAATTTCCAGAACACTAAGTATCAGAATTATAATTTTAAAGACAGACATTGTTGCCGTATAGGTGCCGAGAGAAATTTTGAAACCTATTCCTTAAGATGCGGACTGAATTATTCAACGAGTATATTTAGTGGAGACATTTTTCCGGATCTCAATGCTGTGAACGCTACTTATGAAGATGAATTACCTGCAAAAAGGACTTTAGTTGAGAATGGACAAATGTTATTATCTGTAGGTGGTACATTTAAAATCAACAAATTCGGTAATTTCAGTTTTTCTTTATTGACAGATTTAAAAGGAGATGCACCAGTTACACAACTTAGTACATCTTTAGAGTTATATTTATCCATATTCAAAAGAAAGATGAGGGATAATTGAAAAAAACTATAATTGATGGGTATTTTAAATCAGATAAATTTTTAATCTTAGATGAAGATTTGTTTACATTTACCATCAACAGAATTTTTGAATTGAGAGAGAATCCCGATAGTGATTATTTATTAACAGACTACAGGAAGTTGGATTGTTCAGTAGAATATAAAAATGTTATTTTTTTGAACCGATGTAATTATGAATATTTCCAAAAGAATATCAGCACGCATTTTTTATTTCTCAGCAATACATTAAATTCATTTAGGTATATAATAGAGGAATTGGATCAACTTATCAAGAATCATCCCGATGCGTTACTCATATCTCATAGTTATTCACACATAAGTGAGATGAAGTATATAGACAGGTTTACAAACTACATTTCAGAATTTTTTAAAAAATTAGAAATAACGATAGAAGATTCGTATATTTTTAATATTAAGTTAGTTTTTAGAGAGCTTTTAACAAATGCCATAAGGCACGGTAATGCGAATGACAGGTGTAAAAATGTTTTTTTAACTTACTATTATAGAAAAAACGATAGTACATTTGGTTTAATAGTCAGAGATGAGGGGAAGGGTTTTGATTTTCAGAAGCAATTAGAAGATGTAGATCGTAATGATTTAAGAGTACATCATCGAGGCTTATTTTTAATCAAAACTTATGCTAGTTTTATAAAATGCAATAATAATAGTATTAATGTTGAATTTAAACTTTGAATTTGAATTAATATGACTATTTTTTTTTAAAAGGAGGTAAAATGGATGTTAAAGTAGAAAATAATGTGGTGGAGTTGATACCAAAGAATAATTTAGTCGCTTCGAATTTGGAAAATCAACTAGCGGTAGCCCGTCAAGCCTTGGAAGCCAATAGTAAAGCAACTTCAGTAATATTGAATTTGCATAATGTTATCGAGATAGATTCACTTGGGATAAATCTAATAGTAGGTTTGTACAAGCAATGTCAGACAAAGGGCATAGAATTTAAAGTAACCAATACCGCAAGACCAATTGTGAACCTATTTAATTTATTTAAGCTGACTTCATATTTCGACGTATCATAAAGGGGGACTATAAATGGTAGGTCTCGATCCTGAAATGTTACAAATGTTTCTTGAAGAGTCAATGGAGCATCTTACTTCATTGGAACCTGATTTATTGACACTTGAGGAAACTAAAGACAACCCTGAAAAGGAACTTATAAACAGGATTTTTCGTGCAGTGCACAGCTTAAAGGGTTCAGCGGGATTTTTTGGTTTTGAGAATGTAACTCATTTAAGCCATATAATGGAAAACCTTTTATCTTTAGTTCGAGATGGGAAGTTAAAACCAACATCGTTTATGATAACAACCTTACTGAGTGGAACTGATAAATTGAATCAAATGATTTCAGATGTTGATAACAGTGATTCAGTGAATATTGAGGAGGTTGTAAAAAATCTTGATTCCATACTCAAGGGTGACACTGATGTCGAAAAGACTGTAACTCTGAAACTTGATGGACAATCTGATTTGCCGGATAAAATAGCTAAGCAGTTTGAGATATCAGTATCAGACTTAAAAAAAGCTGTATCACACGGGCATTTTTTGTATGCAGTACATGCTTACACGAATAAGGATATGAAGCGAAAGGATAAAACTCCTTTGGACTATTTAAAGAATATTGAGAAAATGGGAACACTCATAGGCTCTTATTCTGATTTTTCTTCCATTGGCGGATTGAATGATGATATGACCAGTGTTGAATTGGCTTTTGTTTATTTATTTTCTTCAGTACTTGAGCCAGATTTAATAGCCTTGGGTTTAGAGGTTGATGAGAATCAAATACAGTCTTTGGAGTTTCCTGAGTTTGTAGAGAAAGAATATTCAATTATTCATGAATCAGCTATACCAATGCAAAAAGATCAATCGAGTACTTTGCCACCGCCACCGCCACCGCCATTGCAAGTTCAACCAGAGAAAATTGTTCAACCTAAAATACATGTAGAACAAGTTAAAGAAGTTGAAGTAATTGAAGAACTTCCAAAAGAAGTAAAAGAGGTGGAGATAATACCTGAGGTTTTGGAAGATGCAATGCTTTCAACAACCAACAAGAAAGAAGCAACAACGCAAAAAGAAACTCTGCGAGTATCTGTTGCTTTGTTGAATGATTTAATGACTTTTGCAGGTGAACTTGTATTAGCCAGAAATCAACTGCTGCGTATGGCTTCAGATGTAGCCAAAAATGTTCCCGGTCTTTCTGCTGTACTACAGGATATTGATATGACAACTTCAGTATTACAGGAAAAGATCATGAACACAAGAATGCAACCGATAGCTCTTGTTTTTAATAAATTTCCCCGTTTGATCAGAGATTTGGGATCTAAATTAAATAAAAAAATTCAACTTGATATAATTGGGAATGAGGTTGATTTAGATAAATCAATCATTGAAAATTTATCTGATCCTCTTACACACTTGATAAGAAACAGTGCTGATCATGCTATAGAGTTACCGGAAGAAAGAAAAAGAGCCGGAAAGCCAGAGACAGGGACAATAACACTTAAAGCATATCATGAAGGTGGAAAAGTTAATATTGATGTAGTAGATGACGGAAAAGGTATTGATCCGAAGGTTGTGCTAAAAAAAGCTATAGAAAAAGGAACCATATCAGAGGCTGATGCCAAGAGATTGACAGAGAAACAGGTACTAGAACTGATCTTCGCAGCAGGATTTTCTACAGCATCTGAAGTGTCAGATGTATCAGGCAGAGGTGTTGGCATGGATGTAGTCCGGACTAACATTGAGAAGCTTGGTGGTAGTGTCAGCATTGATTCCAAGGTAGGTCAGGGAACCAGCGTCAATTTGAAGCTTCCTTTAACTCTGGCAATAATTCCATCATTAATTGTTAAAGTACAAAGTTTACTATTTGCTTTGCCTCAGGTAGCACTCCGAGAGTTAGTAAGACTTAAGAAAGGTGATACTCACAGAAAGATTGAAAAAGTAAATGATGCACCTGTTTTGAGATTAAGAAATAAACTTTTACCTATTCTGTATTTATCAGATGTATTAGGACTAACCAATGACAAAGACAGCAAAGAACTCGAGATTATCCGTGTTCTGATACTTCAGCATGATGACAACGAATTTGGGTTAGTGGTAGATGAAGTAAAAGATAGTGAAGAAATTGTTGTAAAATCAATTCCACGTTTCTTTAAGCATTCCCAGTGTTACTCTGGAACAACGATCATGGGTGATGGAACAGTAGCTTTGATTTTGGATATAAGCGGGATTGCCAATAAGAGTAAACTTAATTTTACCGGATTTAAAGAGAAATCAAAGTCACTCGTACTTGATGAAGAGTCTAAAGTTGATAGAGATTTGCAGAATTTACTTTTATTTGAAAATGCAGAAGAAGAGTATTTTGCACTTAATCTGGATTTAATTAAGAGAATAGAAAGAGTAGAACTTGATGAAGTAGAGAAAGTTGGCGATAAAGAGTATATGGAACACGAAGGAAAGAGTCTTCGCGTAATCAGGCTGGAGCATTTCCTCCCAGTCCGATCCAGAGAAAAAGAAGCTAAAGATCTCTATGTGATCATTCCAAAACTAATTGAGAATCCCATTGGCATTATTTCACACAGAATTATTGATTCTATTCTGGTTGATGTTCACATTGATACAGAGAATATTACGGCCAAAGGTTTGATAGGATCAGCCTTAATAAATAGTGATTTAGTATTATTCCCTGATATCTATGAAATAGTAGAAATGGCAGAACCGGAAAAAGCTTTCAAACTGAAGAACAATAAAAACAGTAAGTATAAAATCTTGTTGGTTGAAGATACACCTTTCTTCAGAACTTTGGAGAAACAGTATTTTGAATCAGCCGGTTACAAGGTTGATATTGCCTGTGACGGAATGGAAGCAATGAAGAAGCTGACCGTAAATAAGTATGATATCCTTGTCGTTGATATAATCATGCCCAGAATGGACGGATATGAACTAGTGGAAACTTTACGTAAGAATCCTGACTATGATAATGTTCCAATACTGGCATTAACAACTTTAGCAAATGAAGAGAATAAGCAGAAGGCGAAAGATGTAGGTTTTGATGCTTATGAAGTGAAAGTACACAAAGATAAGTTAATGGAAACAGTGAAACTTCTCTTGGAATCAGATAGAAATGCTTAAATATATAAAATGAGCTCTGTAAGGAGCTCATTTTTTTTTTGATAAAATTAGATTGTTTTAATAGCTTTTGTTGGGCAACCTCTGTAACCGCCTTTTAACCCATTTTTGCATTGTCCGCATTTGATGCATTTTTCCTGGTTAATCACTGCTTTGTTTTTTTCCATAGTAATAGCTTTAACAGGGCAGGAATTAAGACACAATTTGCAACCAATACAGCCTTTAGTTTCAACCTTGTATGTATAGATCATTTGTTTGGAAGTAACATACACAGAATCACTTCTGAGCCATAAAGAGTCCCTGATTTCTTTGTAAAGCACGATATTTGTATTCACAGTCTGGATACTAACAACTCTGGCCACAGTATTATTAATGAAAGCTTTAAGGGTAATATCTTGAGCTGAATTATTTAAAACAGATTCAGGAACGCTGTTAGCAGGTTCGATGAGTAACTGGATTTTTTTGTCGCCTGTACTCAGGAAATAAACAGAGTTTTCGGCAATAATTTTTCCTTTTAACTCGGTTAATTTGCCGATTGGCAAATCAGTGATAATAGTACCTGCAGCAAAAAGAAATCCTGCAAGTGCAATTATTAGCATAATTACTATAAGATGGAACTTTTTCATGAACAACTCCTTTGTATTTGATTTTTTTTAAAAAGATAAATAAAGCCTATCGAGGAAACGGTAAGACAGCAAAAACCACAAATTCTGATAGCAGTGGAAACACCTATTAGATTTGACATAGAGCTGACAATAAGTGCACCTAAAGGAAACATTGTCATGAATGACATGGTGTATAAGCTCATTACTCTTCCACGAACTTCATCTGAGATCATGGTTTGTAGCAGGGTATTTGTTCCGGCCATTTGAAACATCATACCTATTCCGATAAAAATAACAAGAAACACAGACAGAAACAGGTTGGTTGAAAGAGAAAAAAGAATCATAAAAGAACCGGCAACCTGTCCGGCTATAACAATTTTTTTTCCGAGTCCAAGCACAGATTTACGGGAAGCGAGATATAAGGCACCCATGAGAGCACCGGTTCCGACACCGGTCATCAGAAAGCCCAGAGTTTTAGCGGTACCATGGAGGACATCACGTGCGATAACAGGCATTAAAACAACATAAGACATACCTAAAAGGTGATAAAAACAGACATTAATAATTAGATATCTTACTTTTGGATTATCTTTGAAGGCATATTTCAAGCCGGATTTCAGATTTTCCCACACTGATAGAGCTTTATTGCCAGTTGGGATTGCAGGTTTTATTTTTATTAAAAATAATGATGCGATAACAGCGATGTAGGATAAGCCATTTATAAAGAAACAGATACTTTCGCTAAAAATAGCAATTAAGTATCCGGCCACTGTGGGTCCGATAAGTCTTGCACCGTTAAACATGGCCGAGTTAAGAGCTATAGCATTAACCAGATCTTCTTTCTTTTCAACGAGATTAATGACAAAGGATTGTCTTGTGGGTGCATCAAAGGAATCCACAATTCCTTGAAACAGGCCTAACGCGATCAACCAACTGACATTTGCATAATTATTATATACCAAAAAAGCTAAAGTTAGGGACTGGATAAGAAAGCCAAATTGAGTAAAAATCAGTATTTTCTTGCGATCCAGCCTGTCAGCTAATACACCGGAAAAGGGAGTAATAAAGAAAGCGGGGAATTGACTGACAAAATTAATCACCCCCAGAAGAACAACGGAATTAGTAATTCTATAGATATACCAACTCAGGGCAGTTCTTTGAATCCAGGAACCAATCAATGATGTTCCTTGACCCAGGAAGAAGAGACGGTAATTTCTACTTGAAAAGGATCGGAATGTTAAATGCATTTATAGGATGTACTTAGACAAATCTTCATCTTCAATAATAGGTTTAAGCTTAAGATCGACTAATTTTTTTGTAATGACAACTTTTTTATTTTTTGTATTATACGGCATATCAAAGAGGTAGATATCTAATAAAGTATTCATAATAGTATGTAAGCGTCTGGCTCCGATATCTTCCATTTTTGTATTAGCCAAAGCAGCATAATGAGCTATAGATTTAATAGCATTTTCTTCGAAATTAAGTTCAACACCTTCAGTTGCAAATAATGCTTCATATTGTTTCAACAAGGCATTTTTAGGGTATTTCAAAATTTTAACAAAGTCACTCTCGGTTAAAGAGTTAAGCTCTTCACGAATGGGGAAGCGACCCTGTAATTCGGGGATCAGGTCAGAAGGTTTTGCTGTATGGAAAGCACCGGCAGCGATAAAAAGGACATGAGTTGTATTGATAATGCCATATTTAGTGGGAACATTTGAACCTTCAACAATTGGCAGTAAATCTCTTTGAACTCCTGATCTGGAAACATCAGCTGTGCTTTTTTTGTCAGTTGAAGCAATTTTATCAATTTCATCAATAAAAACAATGCCATGGTTTTCAACTCTGATCTTGGCTTCTTCAATAACTTTTTCACGGTTAATGAGTTTGTTTTCTTCCTGCTCTATAAAGTACTTCAGTGCTTGACCGACTTTGATTTTTTTATTGCGATTGTCCTTTTTAAAAGGAAGGATATTGGATATCATTTCACTGAAGTTAAAATCAAAAGCTTCGTTTCCCATGTTGGAAAAGACTTCGATATGAGGTGGTTTAGTTTCATCCAGAACAATCTCTATTTCTTTTTCATCAAGTTTACCGGAATCAAACATTTTCTCCATTTTTTTACGAGAACGACTGTACCTTTCAACTTTATCTTCGTAATCTGTTTCCTCGCCGAGTTTTTCATTCTTAGGAAAGGGTAGAAGCAAATCCAGAATTTTTTCTTTAGCCAGCACCTGAGCTTTGTCTTTGACTTGAGCGATCATTTCTGTGCGAACTTCACTGAAAGCAACATCCATTAGTTCTCTGATCATGGATTCCACATCCCGGCCCACATAGCCCACCTCGGTGAACTTGGAGGCTTCGACTTTAACAAAGGGAGCATTGGCAAGCTTGGACAATCTGCGGGCAATTTCTGTTTTACCGACGCCAGTAGGTCCGATCAGGATAATGTTGTTGGGCATGATCTCGTCCTGAAGATCACCTTCAACCTGTTGCCTTCTCCAGCGGTTTCTCAGAGCAATAGCGACTGAACGCTTTGCTTTGTCCTGGCCAATAATATATTTATCTAATTCTTTGACAATGTTAACTGGTACTAAATCTTTCATTATTCTCTCACAGTTCTTTTATGGAAAAATGGGAATTTGTGTATATGCAAATGTTTGAAGCTATTTTTAAGGATTTTTCGACAATATCCTTAGCTTCAAGGTTGGTATTTTCAATCAGAGCCATAGCTGAAGCCAGAGCATAATTGCCACCCGAGCCTATGGCAGCAACTGGTTCATCAGGTTCCAGTACGTCTCCGCTACCTGTAATAACGAAAATATTGGTTTTATCTGCGACAATGATCATGGCTTCCAATCTTCTTAGAATTCTGTCTGATCTCCAGTCCTTTGCTAATTCTACGGCAGAGCGTTTTAGATTACCTTTATGTTCTTTCAATTTTTCTTCAAATTTTTCAAACAGAGTAAAAGCATCGGCTGTAGATCCGGCAAATCCAGCCAAAACTTTTTCATTGTAGAGAGAGCGGATTTTAACGGCTTTGGTTTTCATTACAGTGTTGCCAAGAGTCACCTGGCCATCAGATCCGATGGCTGTTTTGCCGTTAACCCTGACTGCTAATATAGTTGTTGCATGCATATCTTTGCCTATGTTAACTCAATTTTCATTTCAAGAGCTTTTTTATATCTTGCTTCGACGAATTCTCTTTCATTTTCATCCAGATCTTTCAGGATCATATCGTAAATCTCATTGGTGCCGAGAGTTTCTTTTTCCAGAAGTTCTATAGCCATTGTTTCCAACATTTGTTTATGATCTTTGAGAATACTCATAGCTTTTGTATGAGCGATCTGGATTATTTCTCTGATTTCATTATCAACCATTCTGGCAGTATCTTCACTGAAGAAATCACGTTGAGCAAAATCTTTGCCCAGGAAGATCTGACCTTCTTCTTTGCCAACTGTCATAGGACCAACTTTTAAACTCATACCCCACTGAGTAACCATTTTCTTGGCTATCTCTGTAGCTCTTTGGATATCTGAGCCGGCACCTGTGGTAAGATCTCCAAAAGTGACTTCTTCTGCGGCTCTTCCGCCCAGAAGTGAAACCAGCGTTTGTTCCAGATATGTTCTGGAGTAATTTGATTTATCGGTTTGCAGGAAATGGGTAGCACCACCTGAAAAACCTCTGGGAATAATAGTAACCTTATGCACAGGTTCTGTCTTTTCCTGGAATACTGAACAGAGAACGTGTCCTACTTCATGGAAGGCAGTATTTCTCTTGTCTTCGTCGGCGATAACCTTGCTTTTTCTTTCTTTACCTAAAGTTACTTTATCTTTAGCTTCATCAAAATCTATCATGTTGATAACATTTTTATCTTTGGCAGCTGCCAGCAAAGCAGATTCATTCACTAAATTAGCCAGATCTGCACCACTGAATCCGGGCGTACTTCTGGCAATTATGCTTAAGTTAACATCATCTGCCATAGGTAAAACTTTAGTATGAACTTTTAAAATAGCTTCTCTTCCTTTGATATCCGGTAGATCTACAACAACTTGGCGATCGAATCTGCCAGGTCTGAGTAAAGCTGGATCTAAAACATCGGGTCTGTTAGTAGCAGCTATGATAATTACAGAATCATTCTTTTCAAAACCGTCCATTTCAACCAGGAGTTGGTTGAGTGTTTGTTCACGTTCATCATGACCACCGCCCAGCCCGGCACCACGAGATCTGCCAACAGCGTCAATTTCATCTATAAATGCAATGCAGGGAGCACTTTTCTTGGCTTGTTCAAACAAATCACGAACTCTGGAAGCTCCTACACCGACAAACATTTCCACAAAGTCAGAGCCACTGATGCTGAAGAAAGGAACTCCAGCTTCTCCGGCTACAGCTTTGGCTAACAGGGTTTTACCTGTTCCGGGACGTCCCAGCAAGAGTACACCTCTGGGAATTCTTCCACCCAGTTTTTGAAATTTCTGAGGAGCTTTAAGAAATTCTACGATTTCTTCTAATTCTTCTTTAGCTTCATCAACTCCGGCTACATCATTGAAAGTCGTATTTGTTTTTCCATCCATGAACATTTTGGCACGACTCTTTCCAAAAGTAAATGCTTTATTACCACCGGAACTCATTGATCTCATAAAGAAAATCCAAATACCGATGAAGAGTAAGAAGGGGAGCCAGGATAAAATAGCTGTTAAAACCTTAGAAGGTCTTTGAGATACAACATTAACATTTTTTGCCTGCAGTACATTAACAATATTTGCATCTTCAAAAGGCATATAAGTATGGTATATTTTTTTATCAATTAATTCAAATTTGATATCTTTATCTTCAAAGACAGCTTTGCTAACCTGATCTGTATTTACCAATTTAACAAAGTCTGAATAGGCGATATCTTTTGTACGTGTTTTTGTACTGTACATTAACTGATAAACGAAAAGTGCCATTAAAATAAGAATTAACCACAGAGTAACCTGGGACGGTTTTTTTATCATTTTACCCTTTTCCGGAAGTGGAGGTTGCTCATTGTCCTTGTTAGTGTCTTTTTTATTGAAATTTAGCATGAATAAATCTCCTTTTTCAGTATCCCTATAAATGGTAGGTTTCTATATTTTTCTGCATAATCAAGTCCATAGCCAACGACAAACTCATCAGGAACAGAAAACCCCAGATAATCAATAGAGACTTCAATTTTATGCGATGTTGGTTTATCTAACAAAACACAAGTTTCAATTAGCTTTGGTTTGTGTTGTAATAAATATTCTTTAATATAATTTAAGGATAATCCGCTATCCACAATATCTTCTACTATAATAACTGTCCTATTACAAATATCTGCATCAATATCTTTACGGATTTTTACTATACCAGAGGAGGTTGTACTATTGCCATAACTGGAAATCGACATAAAATCAATCTCCACAGGAACATCAATTGTACGAATCAGATCAGCTAAAAATAAGCTTGCACCTTTTAAAATACAAACAAAAATTGGAACTTCATCCTGATACTTTGCAGAGATTTCCTGACCTATTTCAGAAATTCTTCTGTCTAACTTTTCTTTATCAATTAAAATTTTGTTTAAATCACTTAACATTTTTACCTCATTTAATTTTTCGTTCTGCAGATCTATTCTTGCTTTCCTGTAAATCTTCAATTTTGATTATCAACACCGAAGCAGTGTCTTTAGTGATGGCAACTCTCTGATCAATTCTGATCCCTCCTATCCAAATTATATTCTCTTTATCTGAAAAGATAACCAGCTTATCCCGCTCTACTAAATTTATTTTTTCGTCAATCAAAAAATCTTTTAATTTCTTCTCCGATTGCATTCCATAGGGAATGAATCTGTCCCCATTTTGACGATGTCTTAGTATTATGGGTAGTGATATTTTGTCCAGATCAAAATATGCAGTATTCGGATCAAACTTTATGATTTTAGTATCTGGAATCACTTTAGTCTTTTGAATTGTGATTCTGTATTTTTCAAATAACTGAAATGTTTTCACTAAATCTAATTCTTTTGTGTTTTGTCTGACAACTTCTTCCTGTTCTTTTTTATGACAGAAAGAAAGATTATCATACTCTTTTCTTACTATCAAATCACCTGGTAAATCTATTTGCTTTGTCCCCTGTGTGAGCAGCAGTTTTTTGATATTATCAAAATGTGTTGTATAAATATCTTTATCCGAGCCTGTTAAGGTTATTATGCAATACCTGAAAACATAATATTTCAGAGCATTATCCAGTTCATTGAGCTTAATAATATCTAATTCAATTTCTTTGGAAGAAGTATTTAAAATGATTTTCTTTAGTTTAGGTTGGACAAAACTCCAGAGAAATCTGTCAATTTCATTAAAATAGTTTGAATAGCTGTATAATCGTTGAATAATTTGAGGATTAACTTTGTCAGTTATCCAGGGAATAAATTCATTTCTTAGTTTATTACGTGTGAAATCACTTTCTTTATTTGTTTTATCTTCGACCCAGCCCAGATTTAAATCCTCCAAATATTTCCTGATTTCATCTTTTCTAAAAGCTAAAAAGGGGTGAATAATTTTTATGCGTGATTCTTCAATTCCTTTTAATCCATTCAATCCTGAACCCCGCAAAAACCTGTGGAGTACAGTTTCTGCCTGATCTTCCATGGTATGGGCTAAAGCAATTTTACTGATTTTGTATTGATGTACAAGGGAATTGAAGTAATCAAGCCTAAGATTACGCAGACTATTCTCATTTATTTGTTGATCTTGTAAGTCAAAACTTTTAACAAATAATGGAAGATTGTTTGTATAACAATATTCTTTAACAAATCTTTCATCACTTTTTGAATCTTCTCCCCGTAAATTGTAATTTACATGTGCAACAAAAATACTAAGGTTGAATTCTTTTTGAAGTTTTAAGATAGCTGTTAACAATCCGATCGAATCAGAACCGCCTGATACACCGACCAGAATCCGATCTGATTCCTTGAAAATCTTTTGCCTTCTTACATGATTTCTAAAATCTGTCAGGAAACCGTCTTTCATTTCTGCTCCTGTTATAACTTCAGGTTCTTGAGGAACCTTTGTTCATTAGCACATTTTGTCTGAATAATCAGATAAATATTCCATAAATACTTCAATAAATATAGCTAAAATATATCAATTTTTATGTCAAACTAAATAAAACTATATTTTTTAAAAAAAAACCAAAAATAAATCATTTTTTCATTGACAAATATATTTTCATATTGTGAATTAACTTATTAAAATTTGCGGAGGTTTTTATGACCAGAGAGGATTTAGTAGCAAAAATTGCTAAAGACGCAGCTATTACCAAAAAACAAGCTGATTTGGCTTTGAGATCTGTTCTTGATGGAGTAACTGAATCTTTACAGGCTGGGGACAAGATGGCCTTTATCGGTTTCGGTACATTCCAGGTAGCAGAAAGAAAAGAAAGAAAGGGTATCAATCCTAAGACAAAAGCTGAAATTAAGATTCCAGCAACCAAAGCTCCTGTTTTTAAAGCTGGCAGTAAGTTGAAAGAAGCTGTTAAGTAATTTCCTTTTTTACATGAAAAAAGAAGAGCGGGAAAAATCCCGCTCTTTTTTTTGAACTATTTTATGATAACTTTTTTAATGATTGCTTTGTTCCCATCAAGTGGCTTGTCTTTTGTGTCTTTTGGTAAATCCTGAATTTTCAGAACTACTTCCATTCCTTTCGTTACTTTTCCAAAAACTGTATGTTTCCCGTTTAACCAGTCACAGCCTTCTTTTTTAGTTACGATAAAGAATTGTGAACCGTTTGTGTTTGGTCCTGAATTAGCCATACAGATAGTTCCATACTCAACCTTACCTTTCAGAGGGCCTTTATTGAAGATGGGGGCATTTGTATGAGTCAGTGCTTTGTATTCTTCGACAGACTTTACCATTAAGGGTACACCACTCTTTTTTTCCTGACATTTTTTCAGGATATTTACAATTGTTGTATCGGGTTGGGGAGTTCTTTGTAAATATGGTTGCAGGATAAACTGATAGACATCCTGTGCTTTCTCTTCGGTAGTAATTTCACCTTTCAATTCCTCACCCTTATCGAAGCATTCATCTTCGAACTTATAGCCTGGGTCGCCTGTTCCAGTACCAAGGGGGCATCCGCCCTGAATCATAAAATCTTTGATAACCCGGTGAAAAATTAAGCCGTCAAAAAAAGGTTTTTTTACTTTTTCTCTGGATACTGGATCTGTCCATTCTTTTGTTCCAGAGGCTAATCCTACAAAATTATCAACTGTTTTGGGTGCCATTGTTCTGTCTAATTCCAGATAAATATCACCGTAATTCGTTTTCATGACCACATTTACTAATTCGTTTGCTAATACATTACTCATAATCAAACCTACTCCTATTAATAGTAATAATAATTTTTTGTACATACTGTCTCCTTTTAGATGTATCTTTTTCTTAATATATCTATCATCGCTTTTATACGATGTTTATAAGTTCCGTTTTGTTGGATGCGTTGATATGCTTTGTTGGCAATTATCTCTCTTTGTTGATCATTTTTCAAATAGTATTTTACTAAATCAGGTATTTCAGCAATTTCAGAGAATGTGACATATTCTTCTTTACTCGTAAAAATCTCATCTAATTGTGTTTTATAATCTGTGATAAGAAATTTTCTACATGCTGCAACATCGAAAACCCTCTGATTTACGGCATTCTTCATCTGCTTGCTGGTCATATTAAAATTAATTTTGGATTGATTATAGTACATAAAGAGATTGTCATAATACCATAACTCTCTGCCCAGAACAAAACTCTCATCGAGCAAATACTCCCAACCTGGATCACCATTGACATATGTTTTGAACCCGGAAAGCTTTTTTATTCCCGAAAGCCTGTATTTTTGTGTGCTTCTCCATAAAACTGCTGCTTCAAAATCATCGCGTTGGTTTTGATCCTGAAAAATAAACTTATGTCCCTGTGCTTCTAAGGCCTGGATGCTCTTGTTAACATATCTTGAATCACACGAGCTGAAGTGATCCGATGTTAGTTCCATTAATTGCAGTAAATCAGCTCTGTGGACATAACTCTTCATATTCTTGTGGATAGCATTCATCATACTGCTGCCGACAAAAGAAACATCATATAAAAAGTCTGAGGTTACAGGTCTGAAAATTGATAAAGAAGTAGCAAGAGGCAGATAATCCACATAGGGGTATTTCAACTCTTTTAAATCATTAATATAATCTTTATCCCAGACAAAAATATTGCAGAAAGAGGATAGATTCTTTTCAAAGCTTGATAATATTACGGTAGGACTATCAACATACCAAGAAACATATGGCATTTCCAACTCGGTAAGAAGTTCAGTTAATCTGCCTTCCTGATCAAATCCTAAATGATTGATCGTCATAATAAAATCTGGTCTGAACTCGATAATTGTAGTCAGCATGTCTCTGATAAAAACATCATATTCATAATTATCCTTATCTAGATGAATGTATTTTACCAGATGACCATTTTGTTGAATTCCTTCCAGACATTCTTTAGTTAAAACATAAGCACTGTCTATAAAGATAACTCTGAGTTGGGGATTCTGAAATTTCTTATATTTAAATTTACTGCTAAGTTCGTAAATTGATTTATTAGATAGTCTTTTGAAAAGACATTCATAATGAAACGAGAATAATTTTACCATTGGTTTGAATTCAAATAGATCAAAGGCTTGCTTATTCAGATTAACCAATGTACAAATTTCGTAATCAGCATATCCTATAATAAATTGAATTCCGGGAAAATCTCTGAGATCAGAAATCGCCAGAAATTGTTTGAAAAGGTTTTTGTCAGGTTCAATAAGGATAATCTGTTTTTCGGGATACTTATCAACAAGCATTTTCAGATGATATCCCAGACCTAATCCGAAGACAATTATTGTTGGATGATTGCTCTCAAAACCAGATACCAGCTTTTCAGCTTCTTTGACAGGATAATACAGACTGTGGATTGTAAGTCTGTTTTCGCCCTCTACACAAACAAGACCGGGACTGTCTTCTTTGCTTGGGACAAGAAGATAGTTTTTAGCAAAAGCAGGAATTCCTTTCTTGATTTTGCATCTTTCTTCCTGAAGAATTAAAATATTGTTTTCATATAAATTCATTAATATCTCACAACTAATAATTTTCCATCACTGTATGTTTTGATTGTTCCGACATTATAATGATAATTAGAACTGGTTGCATAACCTGAACTTTGTGGCACATTTGTTCCAAATACTGCAAAAGAATTAAATCTTGTCGTGTTGGCGGGATGACCATAATCATTATGAGAACCATAACTGATCAACGCAACTTTACAAAACTGATTACCAACCGAAGAAAGAAAGTCTGTGGAAGATGATGAATTACTGCCATGATGACCGACTTTTAAAAGATCCGCACTTAAGGTGAAGCCCCGAATTTTCATTGCATATTCAACTTCAGCTTCTGCATCCCCCGTTAATAAATACTGTGTATCTCCATAAGTTATATAAAGAACTATGCTCATATTATTTTCAGTTTCTTGTGCAGAATTTTCCGGGTAATTTATATTTTAAAAAACAAAAGTAACCGCCCTTTTCAAACTTAAACCATCA
>CAYQPF010000108.1:0-4042 GCA_964419225.1 uncultured Candidatus Cloacimonadota bacterium
TAACTTGCTTTCCGGCGAAGTTGATTGGAAAAAGGATGTCAAAGACACACGTCAGGTTCAGTGTATTATTAACTGTGAAGGTTGTCTGTGGGCTTGTCATTCTAAAGATGATACTTCCTTTGCTATCTTTATTATAAAAATAGATTCCATCATAGTCCAATGTGCAATCTGAAGAGAACTGGGTTACAAAGCTGTTGGCATCAATAGCTGCGGTATATGTGTTCCCATTTTTGATGGAGCTGTAAATCAAGGTTGTGTTTTGAATGACAAAACTGTTTATAACACGTTCGGTATTGCTTTTGCTTGTTTGTACGATGGTCATGAAGCTTGCGTAGGTCAGAACGAGAGAAAGTATCATCGACGTTATCAACACAATGACAGCAGTTTTTATGTAAACCATGAGAACTCCTTTCTTTTTATTGAGTGATAGAAGTAATTAGGGTATACTGATAAAAATACGCATCCTTGATTCCAATTGCATATTAGCAAAGATTGCAAATTTCTTAGATTTTTATGAGGTAAGCATATGTTCGAAGATTTTATAAAAGAAAAACAAGTTCCGGATGGCCTTTTTGAACCAGAAATGTTAAGGAAAATGAAATTTCATTATGAATTATTATGCTTTGTGAAAAAGTTTGAACGTGACGATGGTATTTGCTATATAAGTCAGATGAAAATTGCTGATCAAATGAATTGTTCGCATGCATTAGTTAATCAAACCATTAAGAAATTGCATCAATCAGATAATATGATTGAGAAAGTTGATGCAGGAAGATATATTGTACATCAAACAGATGTTCTAAATTATGGAGTATTTCGCAATTTTTTATCTTTCATGGTGTTTGCTCATCAAATCCCAGAATTTATACATATGAAGATATCTGAAAAGGCTGAAATTATGGGTCTTCCTGACAAAGAAATTTCTAGAATTTATGGCTGGTTAAATATGTGTATTGGGTCAAGTCGTGAGGAATCAGGCAATCCGTAACCGCAACCTTTAATGTACGAACGTCTCGCTATTTCCAATATTTCTGCGATAACCCGCTATACTTTGCAACAAGAGTGATAGGTATTTTAATCACTCCAAATCCCTTTACATAAGTCTTATAGGTCAGCGTTACTGTAATGGTATCGCCGTACTGGACAGTTTTAGCAGAGGCATTAAAGTAAGTGGCTTGCCAGGCAATAGTCGGGGGCAATCCAGTTTCAGCTATTAGTTCAGAATATCGAGTCGTTACTTCTCCGGTTGTCTTGCCATAAGCTGTAGCAGAAACTATCATTTCCTTCGCAAAGTAATCCATGTCCTGTTTGATGGTTAAAAACGTGAAAACATTAAGCGTTAATACCAGAAGCATCATTGAAACAAGGACGGACACGACAACATCGATGTATCCTTCGCCACGCCTCGATCTGATTATATTTTCTATTTTCATCATCCGAACATCGCCCCCATCGAGGTCATAATTTGCGAGATTATAACAACCAAATATACAGATGTAAAACAGAACAATAAAACCATGGATAAACGTTTCACCTTAGCGGGAACTTTTTGAGCTTGACCTTTAAGTAGCTGCCTTTGAATATCAGCAAATTTAAGAGATAGCGATGCCCAGTAAATGGCAGTATTATCTCCGCGCAATACGCTTATTAGCCCGCGTACCACATCAGATAACATTGCACTTCCAACACGGCTTTCAAGCCTGGTAAGCGCAGATTCATAATTTCCAGAACGCATGTCCGCAACAGTAATGGATAATTCATGCTTTAGTTCTACCCCTGCATTTTCGCGATAGGCATCGAAGATTTCTAATACATCTCGATTGTGAGAAAGGGTTTTTTCAATCGTAAAAACAAGCCGTGGCAGTTCAAATTCAATCGCGGATCTTCTTATCCTTATTCTTTCCTGAATTCCTTTGTATTCTTTGAAATAGATTGCAAAGGCAAGTGCTATCACTAAAGGTGAAATAATCGGAAAAACAAGGAATATGGGAATTACAAGTAATCCACATAGACCTGATTTAATTATGGCGTTAGCAGTATGTAATTCCGGGGTGATATTCAAATTAGCGGTTTGTAAATCAGAAAGCAGCTGCATGCGTTTATACTCATTGATCCAGATTTTCTTGGATATCCATATAGCAAAGTCCCTGAGCCATAGATCAATGGTTGAGGTTTTCTTTTTTTGCCTTTTGGATAGATTGCTAACTGCTTTGCGTGTTTTAATATAGGGTATCCTAAAAAAGTCGGAAATTATAAGAAATACTCCGATGCCAATAAGAATGCCAATTAAAGTTTGTATCATAATCGCTACCTCCTGTATTCAATAGGTTTCGTATATTTCATCATCAATAACCCTGTAATAAGGATGATTGCAGCTGACAGTGCAAGGACAAATTTACCTGGCAGAGTATACATCAGTGTGCCAAACCATGATTTGTTGAGCATATACAATAGCGGGATGTTGCCAACAACCAGAGCCACCATCATGAAATACTCTTTGCGGGGGTCATACAGCATTGTTTTCAGCTCATTATTAACCATTCGTACATCAGATAATTTTATTACAACAGGTAATAATGTATCTTTAAGAGTCCGATCATTCTGGCATTGAATAAGTGTATCAACCCATTCGTTAAAAATTGGATTGTCTATTTTTCCCTTTAGTTTTTGCAATGCGTGCTTTATATCAGAACTGATTGCCGTTGCATCGCCAAGAAAGGATTTGAATATCTCGTTGATTGGTGGTTTCAGATAGTCGATGTTTTCCTTGACCGCAGATAAAATATCATCGCTCCTTATATATGAGGTGGTTATAATCGATAACGCTGTTTCCATTTCAGCCTCTATGTGCTTCCCATAATAGCCGATTGTGGTTTTGGCATAAATAAATGGAATTAATGAAAGAGTGATGGCAAGGATGGGAACCAGAAACATATTATCAATAAAAACGCCAACCATTCCGCCACAGATAAACAGCATCAGAGAGACGGCACAGACCGTTGCAAATTTTTTTCCCTTCCCAGTCGCAATAAGTGCATCCTTAATGTGTTTGAGTTCAATTGAGATTTTACGGCTTTTCTTTTTACCTTGTGCAATTCTTACCTTTTCCCTTAGCGTTTGTCTTGGAGATAGGATTTTCAACATATCGTCTGTAATTCTTTCTGGCGTCAAGTCAAACAAAAGCATGATAGCTACTATGAAAAGCAGTGATGTAATGAGTGGGAAAATAATCATTTTTTTTCACCGTCCTTTTTTATAAATTGTTGTAATTCACTTTGTGGAACACCATATTGCATGAGCTTTCGCTTCAGGTTCTCTGACATCATTTCTGGTTTCTCAAAATACCCTTTAATCGCAAACCCATCGCCATCCAAGGTGTTTTCTGTAATGTTATAGCGATATAGGATATGGTACAATCGTTCTCCGTTTGGCAGAATTTCACATTCTGAGATATCCATGATCTTACGTGCATTGTTTTCCAGTTTATGAGTATAAACAACCAGTGGGAATGCCTGTCCTGCTTGCATAAGGCTTGTACTAAATTCAATAGGGAATCGCTTTTGGCAAAGGAGCGCAATCCTCATGTGCGCGGCATCCCCGGCAAAAGAATGAACGGTACTTACAACCGTATGCCCGGTAAGAGAACTTTCCACCGCCGAGTATCCTTCGACATCCCTCATTTCACCAATCGCGATAATGTCCGGATTAAACCGTAACGATGCAATAACCAGTTGTTCCTGGTTGATGTCATATGCCGGATTATCCGATGGGCGGGATAAGGTATGAACCACGTTGTTTATGGTTTTCCCATTTTCTTCTCGGACAAGGGATAACTCCCGGGATCCGCTTTCAATCGTGAAGATTCGCTTGTTGTTCGGGATGCTTCCAAGAAGGCTGTTAAGAAGTGTGGTTTTACCAGAGGATGTGGCACCTGCAATTACTGTGGATACTCCATACCGGATGCACATGGTAAGAAAGGCTAGCATCTCTTCTGTTGCAAAGCCTGACCGTATCAGCTAATTCCGGGTTATTCGCTGGGGAT
>CAYQPF010000108.1:4052-16484 GCA_964419225.1 uncultured Candidatus Cloacimonadota bacterium
GGATGCACCAATCTTATTGAAACTGCAATCCCAAGGTCTTCATCCACAATCGGTTCTTTAAGAGCTGTAATTCTTGTATTGTTCGGAAGGTGTCCTTGAGACATCGGAGTTGCATTGTCAATAATCATGCCACTCTGATGCAAGAGCCTCTTAACAATATCCACGGAATGCTGTGGGGAGTGAAAGTGCTCTTTGGTTTTTATAATGCTTCCATCAAGAAAGGTCAGCGCAATGTCGTTCCAGCTATTTACATTGATTTCCTCTAAATCTGGCGACCCAAGGAATGGTGTCAGTACGGAATACTCGACCATCTCGCAATAGAGCTTATCGATAAGGCCTTGTGTGGAAACCCCCTCTACCTCATATTCCTTATCCCTTAAATATTTCTCAATATAAGATTTTAGTTGGGATAATTTCTCTTTGTCTGTCAGTGCTGCAGCATAGGTCTGTGAAATATATTCCTGTACTGCCCTTAAGAGCAACCAGAATTCCATTACTTGAATCATCTTTTATCCCACCTTGTCTGTAATTGCATGAAGTACGGCATTGTATTTCTTATTAGAAACTCCGTCTAAAAGCTTCCCATCAAGCATTTGCCGCTTTATCTCCCGGCAATAAGGGAGTACGAACTGTACTTCTCTAAAATACACTTTGGCTTCATCGACAGGGAGGAACAGAGCATTATCAATAATCTGTAATCCTTGGATGAGTTCTTTACAATGGTATTTGGGATCCATATAAAGAGGAAGCTGGGAGGAATAAAAGCTCATGCTTTTTAGATCCGGGGTTGCAAGACGGATGACAGTATCGGATTGACTTATGGCGGCCATTGATAAGACATTATCGGAATCACTGGTGCAGTCCACAATCACATAATCTGAAATGCTTCTCATTAGTGTTAGTAATAAAATTGCTTTTATTTCATCAAATCTAGGGTAAGTGTATTTATTCTCTCCGTCTTTAAACCCGAGGAACCCGAGATTGGCTTTTTCTTTTACTGAAACGATGCTTTTTAGTAATTCCGTTTGGGTAACATCTGTTTTTGAAAGCGTAATGCCAATCGAATGCAGGTCGTCTGATTTGTAATTTGGAAACAGTATAGGGAGCGTAGGCGTTACGGTGTCCGTGTGCAGAACCAGCACACTTTTACTGTAATGTTTATAAATACTGAGAGCCAGCTTTACTGCAAATGAAGTCTTACCAGAGTTTGGGCTTCCCCAGATAGTAATTATTTTACTCATTAGCGAAAACCTCCTTTTGCAACTCCAAAAATTTGTTTGCTGTAGCTTCATCTCCGCGAAATACGAGCACGATATAAAGATTGCCATTTGCCTGTGCTAAAAGCTTTGCCTGTGTTGTATTTACGAGCAAGGTTACCGTGCTTGGAAGCTCAACTGTTTCATCTTCATTAGAGATCTGATCGTTTCTATCATTCCCGGCTGCAGTGGTTGTAGTGATGACCTTCACCCATTTGAGTTCCGGCGGGATGATTGTGTTTTTGGCTGCATCATCTGTCAAAACAATTACACTTATAATATCCCCATTTTGAAGCTTGCCGGAAAGTCCTCCTGCAAAGCTCGGGATTGCAATACTCATGGCAAGTTCGTTGCCGTCAAGCGTTCGAAAGATATCGTCGGAGTTATCTGCTGTTTCCTTGATTTTTGCTGGCAGGATATAATCCTCGGCTTTAAGATCACATGCTGCGTATTTGCCAATAACTGCTTTTGTGTCTTTTATAATATCAGCCGGTAGATTAAATCCTCCGACTGTAACCATTTCCACATCCTTGTCTGTTATCTGATGCCCTTTGGGAACATCTGTTACCACTCGGACAATATCTGTTTTTGATTCTGACAGTTTATTGACAATCGGTGCTACCCCGAACATGACTGCGACAGCAAGGATCATACAAAATATCCCTAGAATCGTTCTGTTTCTCATTTTTTAACCCATCCTTTCTGATTTCAGGTATAAAAAAATAGACCACGAATGAACGTAAGTCTATTAGTTTTTGAGGTTTGCTATTCTATCGGGTTTATTTAAAATCTTAGAGCAGTTTCTTTACAACTTTCTTCTCTTGTGGAGTTAAATAATTGCCAGAAGCAATTGCAGCAACAAGGGCTGATGCATCCCCACTATACACTTGATAAATAAAGGATTTCGTATACATTTTTACTGCATCTTCTTTTGAGATAAGTGGGGAATATAAAAATGCATACCCAGCGGCATTCGTACTTAGAATTTTTTTCGATACCAATCTCGCAACCATTGTTTGAATGGTCGTTCTTGCCCATGGAGTGTAGTCGAGGGCCTTTACGATGTCTCCCATTGTTATTGGAGATTTGCTCCAAATGACTTGTAGAATAAGCCACTCGGAATCGGATATTTTGACCTCGTTTTGCTGATACATAGTTTACCCTCCTCTAAAATATTTATCAATGTCGATATTCTATCATGTATAAAATTCTACTACAATATTAACTTTTAGACTAAGTAAGCGACCATACACCCTATGCTAAGGTACGGTACAAGTGCGAACGGTTCTTTGTATCGATCTTTTAAAAGTTTTTTGAATACCAGATTGCACAGAACGGCTAGTAGTAACCCAAGTATAATGAATATCAGCCCTTTTTGAAGCCCTAGAAGAAAAGCGCATGCAGCTGTTAACTTAATATCCGCACCACCAATCCCTTTTGGCTCGAATAGCGCAATGCCAAACATTGGGATTGTTATAATAGCAGCACTGAGGAACATCTCTGGAAGATTAGAAAAGGGAATCCCAATCAATGCCACTTCTCCAATTAAAAGGGAGAAAATATCTTTAACCTCGTGAGTTTTAATATCACTTGCGGAAGCACCCAGTAGCAAGGAGAAAAGTAGCAGACCTTTAATAAATAGTATATCAATCAATTGTTTTACTCCTTCTTCATAGAATCCCTCAAAGGTCTATGTCGGGTTTATGCGTAAGTGTATCTCTTCTATATACGTATTGTTTAGATAAAATAATAGCGAAGCAACCCTTTACAATTACTTCGCTATAATTCTTACTTGCACTGACTAACCGGAGTAGCTGAAGAGACCGGTTATTTTAGTTGTCAGAGTGGGAAGGATAGTTGTACCGAATAATTTGTATAGACCTGCCAATAACAATGCTCCAACTACAACAGAAATTAAAATCGCAATTCCTGAATCCACAAAGCCTTCCCCCTTCTTGTTTGTCAGTACAATTTTTGCTCTCACAGCAAAGGCTTGGATCTTTTTCATGATCTTCTTCATTTTTTGTTTCCTTTCAACTTAACAATTTCTAGGTTTAGGATTTATACTGTAAGCTCAAACCCGAAAAAAAGCTTACATAATAAAAGGCCAGATCAATTAATAGTGCATCATTAAAAGACTTGGTCTGTTTATCCGTGTTGTGGATGAAAAATAAAATAAGTTCCATAATTCTAATCTGTGTGTAAAATTGCAACAAAAAAACCGCATGTGATTTAATATTTGCATACGGCCTTCCTAATGCTGTAGTCTCTGTGGCAAACAGTATTTATAATAATTTTATTCCATACAAAGTCCGGGTATTCAGGAACGGCGCTTAACAAGCCGCCTCTGTTTGTTTGATGTATGGTGCTTTTGGTTGTATAATGGAGGTCAGTTTTAAGTTAGAAAGTTTTACTAGAGAGTATATGAGGTATAAAGACGTTGGAAAATATATCCACTCTTGCTATCAAAATGAACGATCATGATATTATTGCAGCAATTCAAAAAAATGGGTATTATATTGATTTAGTTGAAAAAACACCTGAAAGATGCTTTGCTGCCGTTAACCAAAATGGTCTTGCATTAAAATTGATTCCGAAAGCTATGCATACAGTAGATTTGTGTCTTGAAGCTGTAAAACAAAATGGCTACGCATTGAAATATATTTCAAAAGAAATGCTGACAACCGAGATTTGCTTAGAGGCCGTCAGAAATAACGAAACAGTGATATCCAATATTCCTGCTACATTCCAAACAAGAGAACTATATCATAAAGCAATAAAGTTAAATGGAAAAATTCTTCAATATATCCCTGACAGATATAAATCGAAAAGCGTTTGCATGCAAGCTGTCATCCAAAATGGTTTAGCGCTTGAATTTGTTCCAAGTAATATTTTGTCAAAAGAATTCTACTCGGCAGCAATTGAGCAAAACGGGTTGGCGTTGGAGTATGTGCCAAGTAACGGAAAAAGCAAAGGATTATGTATTACTGCTATAAACAATGATGCATTGGCTTTGGAGTATGTGCCTAATAGGTTTAAAATGCCGGATTTATGCAATTCTGCAGTATGCTCAAATTGGAGAGCTTTTCTTTATGTGCTAGAAAGTATGTATACTTTGGATAGTTGCCTCGAAATATTTGCACTGATATTAAGCTCTTACTATAGTCATTCTGAAATGTCGGACGATGACGGTTCTTGTATTAAAAAAATAGTGAAACGCTTGCCTGATGATATAAATAATGAAATCCGAATTATCAGATTAGAAAGAAAATTAGGAGCAAGATTTTTCAAGAAAAAGCTATTTGATAAAATAGTGAATAAATTTATTACAAAAGAGTCTATCTGTTATAGAGAAGAAGACGAGATAAGAGAATTTGATACCTTTATCAAGTTTTACGAGTATTTAGACGGTAATCTGGAAAAAGCAAATCTTTCTAATTTCGATTTTAAGGGACTCAATCTCAATGATTTCAACATTGATGGAGCCTATCTCAGTAGCGAAGTGTTAATTGAACAAAATCTTTATGACGATTCTTTTTATGCTGAAAGTATCAGAGATAATAACTGCAACACAGAATTGATGATTTCTGCTGAAAATGAGGTAGTTGAGGCAACCGCCATTCTTCATGAATCAGACTTTGGTTCCATATTAAATGACAACTCTCGTAAAATATATTATATTAGTGATATTCATCTTAATCATAAACTGATAAAAGAATTTCCATCACATGCCACTAAACAGGAAGTCACACAATACATTAGTCGGCTTATTAAAAAAATGATTGATACCGCCCCAGATAAGTCATATTATGATTATTTGTTAATAGCAGGCGATATATCTTTTAACTTTGAAATATCTACGTTGTTTTATACGGAATTGGTCAAGCTTTGGGGTTCTCGCCATATAGTAGTGGTGCTTGGAAATCACGAATTATGGGACTTCAATCGAAATGGCACTCCTTCTGGTCACACAAACATTTTGGAAGACATAGTTCAGAGATATAGGGATCTGTTTACAAATTTAGCGATTTGTTTTCTGCAAAATGATTTACTGATTTCAAACGAAATACAGGATACAGTATTATCTGAAGAGCAGTTAAAAGCTATTGACTCCGATATGCTAAAAAACATGTGTTTGAAAAGCTCTCTTGTAATACTGGGCGGGTTAGGTTATTCCGGATTAAACCCTGATTTCAACGCCATACAGGGAATTTATAGGAAAACTATTGAGTCTTTAGATGAGGATATCGAGCAAACAAAGCAGTTTGAACTCATTTACAAAAAGATTGAAAATGCTATAGGTAGCAATCAGGTTATTATTCTCACTCATACGCCAAAAGAAAACTGGTCGAGTGAAAATTTCAATAGCAATTGGATATATGTAAATGGGCATACTCATCGAAACGATTACTATTGCAGTGAGGAAAAAACAGTATATGCAGACAATCAAATTGGTTATTATTCCAGTAGCGTAGGATTGAAACACTTCAATATTTCCAAAATTTATGACATTTTTAGATATTATGAGGATGGCATATGCACCATCTCAAGAGAACAATATTTAGACTTTAATCGAGGGGTAGGAATCAAATTATCCTTTAATAAAATTGACGGCAAAATCCATATGCTTAAAAGTCGAAGTGTTTATTGCTTTATATTCGAAAATGCAGAGGCAGGAAAGTTTTATCTTCTGAACGGAGGAATAATTACAAGATTGGAGCATGATGACATTGAATACTACTATGAAAAAATGGCATATTATTCGGACGCTATTAAAAGATTATTTAGTGGATATTATCAAGCATTGAAATCCATATCGAATAATATTAAAACGATTGGAGGCACTGGAACAATCCACGGATGTATCATAGATATAGATTTTTTCAATCATATTTATTTAAATCCAGAAGATGGAACAATTACCCCATATTATGCTTTATCGACTGTTGATAAATATAAGTATCCAAATGTTGAAGCGCTTATATTAAATCAAAGAAAAGACTTGTATGATAATTATACAAAGCTTTTAGATAGTAAGAGCGAAGGTATCAAGTTGTTGAAAGGTGAAATGAATACAGAAAGCATTGAAATATCACGATTTGTTCCGGAAACTTATATGTACAGACCATCAAGGATTATGAAGGCATTACAATACTTGACTGATGTTAATGTTATAAGAGTTTGGAATGATCGAGTTATGAATGTCCAACCTTCCATCGAAGACAAAATGCTAGGGGACTGAAGTGTTCATCTGCAATTAATGTGTCTATCTCTGTGGAATACAGTAAACTGCTAAATAATTCTATCGAACTGCCATTTTATCGCATGCATCAAACTGGCAGTCAATTGATTGTATCATGCCATTGAGGCGCAGGAATTTTTTAATTTTTGAAACAACATTTATAATCAAAATATGCACTTGATTTTCTATGTTTGTAAATATTTTGGTCCTTCTCTTGTTTTATAATAAAATGACAAATACTCCAAATCCCTTTATACATGGGCATTCCCGGCATCTGCAGTAATTTAATCACTCATAAAAATGTTCATTTTTCGGGGGTGGTTTACCGAACAGTTTGGGAGCGCACAACACTGGCAGTGTTGGGGTCACGAGTTCGAATCTCGTATGCTCCACCAGAAATTGTCCGGAAAGCCTTTTAAGTCAAGGTTCTCCGGGCATTTTTTATTATCAAAAAAGCAGCTTTTTCAGCGGCTTTTTCCTCTTCGATGATTTTCGAGAAACAAACAGAGAAAAAGCGGCTTACATTGCCGCTATCAGAGCCTTTATCCCAACCATGCTCATCGCTCGCTTCATATTGTAGACAAGAAAACTAAGCCCGATTTCAGCGGTGGCCTTCTCTTTCCCTCTGCAAAGAAGATAATGTGCTCCGTGATACCATTTGACCGTCCCGAACGGGTGTTCCGAAAGACACATTCGCTCTTTTATTATAGCCGGATCGCTTTTCATCCGTATTTGAACCTTTTGGGTGATGATCTTTTTTCGATCCAGAGAGTGGTTGTATGAGCTGATGACCGCATCTGCCGGAACCTGCTGAACCGGAGTCCTGCATTCCCCGAACATCCGGACCGGAACCACCGTCGTATGGGGCCCGAAGCTGACTGTTTTAAAATCGGAGTGGGTGCATTTGTTCGTGCATTCCCGGCACGCTTCCTTGCTGACATAAATGCTGTTTTTGCCTTTGCGTTTCGCCTTGTGCAGTTCCTTTCCCATCGGACAAATCACAGTATTTCTGTTTTTCTGGATAAAACAGCTGTATTTCCCCTGGGTCTGGACTTCCACTTCGATTCCGGTGTTCTCATAACACTCCGGCAAAACACCCGCAGAAAGGCATTTCTGAATATCTTCCGGCTTTTTTGAACGGCGGTCTTCCTCTGTGATCGGGATCTCGACATACGGGATGGTATGGACCCGTTCTTCCTTGTCGTATTTCATCGCCACATTCGGAACGATTCCGCTCAGGATGCAATTTTCAATGTCCTGGCGGCTTTCATATCCTTTGTCTGCAGCAATAGTGATTGTCTCCATGTTCAAGGTTTCTCTGGTTTGATCCGCAACGGATTTCAACAGCCCCTGATCCGTGCAATGGTTTGTGACCTCGTATTCCGCGATAAGATGGCTTCCTTTGTCTACAGCAGTCTGGACATTGTAGCAGCAATGGAATCCGTCCTTGCTCTGCATGACTCTGGCTTCCGGGTCGGTGGTCAGCAGCTGGGTCTCCCCCGTTTCTTTCAGCTGGTCCTGGTATTGCAGATAGGTTTCTTTCCGCGTCTGCAGTTCTTTGATCTTCGCCTGGATCTGATTCTTGCTGAATTCTTTCTCATCCGATTCCGACCGGTCGTTCTGATCCATTTCTTCCAGATAATGCTGGATATTCTCCTCGATCCGCACGAGTTTCTTGAGCAGGATATCTTTGTTATAGGCTTTGTCCTTGCTGTTCACGGCTCGGAATTTCGACCCGTCGATCGCAAACAGCTCTTTCTGATATAAATCCAGTTTCAAGCAGATTCCCACGAACTCGCGAAATACTCCTTTTAACGCTTTGCTGTTATGTTTCCTGAAATCCGAGATGGTTCTGAAATCCGGTTCCAACCGGTTGAGAAGATAAAACAGTTCGATATTGCGGTGGCATTCCTTCATCAGCTTGCGGCTGGAGCGGATCTTATTGAAATATCCGTAGATATAGAGCTTCAGCAGATCCCTGGGGTTGTAGGGCGGCCGTCCGGTATCCGCCGGTTTGGACTGGGTGAAATTCAGTTTGCTCATATCCAGTCCATCTACAAATGCATCCATGACCCGGACTGGGTTATCCTCCCCGATCAAATCTTCAATGCTATCCGGCAACAACATTCTCTGCTGACGGTCCTGCCCTTCGATATATCCCATAATATACCTCGCAAATCTCCTGTTCCCAATGCTTTCACTATATTTACATTATACCGCTTTTGGGCATTCTGATTTGTGAATAAACGTTAAATTTCATTAGTAATATGTGAGTTTTCGGACAGTCTCACCATATCAGGCGTCCGAAATAGATGCCACCCCCTCAAACGTAATGTTATCAGTACTTTGAGGGGGTTTTTATTTTCAAAAATCAATATTGAAATCCATAGATGCCAAATGCCCTTTTTGGCATTTGCAGGGGGATCGAACGCCTTACCTGTCATTTTTAAAATATATTTCATCACCATTTATTCTAAAACTTTCACATAAAGGTATAAAGACTTAAGAGATTAGCAATTAATCTTTTAGGTCCTTTTTTTTACCAATTTTCATGGCTTTACTCTCCCCTCCTTAACCCTTTCGTCTCCCCACATTAATCCCAATATGATCCACAACGGGCTATTGGTTTATTTATATAGCCTAAAATTCAAATAAAGAAAGAAGGAAAAATCAATGGAACAAATCATTAATGAAACAAGAACGGTGAAATATTACTGTCCCTTGCTAGTCCAAATGGAGATTGATAAATATGAAGAATCAATTCCATTTGTTTAACCTCACTTGTTATCTAGGTTTTGCATATTCACAATTTTTTATCAAATATAAGCCGATTACGAACAACAGTATTGTCTAAATCTTTCAAAAATTCTGTCCGGATGTGGCCGAAATATGCGATGTAAAGCCATTGAACTTATTATTATAGTATTAGCTTTTTTTTCATTAGAAAATATACCAATATCTCCAAATGCATCTTTAATACCATTTTTATAATTACTATATACATCAGATATAAATTGTTGATCATGTGATATAGGTGTAGTTGTTTTCAATATAATATCGATATCTTCTTCGTTAGCGAAACAATCTAGACTTTGTTTTGAAATTGAATATCCATACCGGGAGCTATATGAGACTTGTGTAATGTCGTATATGAATCTATAAATGTTTTTCCCATCTATAATTTTCTTTATATACTCCTTAATTTTGAAATTTTCTTCTTTATATAGATGGTATAATCCCCATATGTTTTTATATTTATAATATGGATCATTATATAGATTAATAGGATTATTTAGTATAGTATCTCCCATTTCTCGATACATAGTTTGCAGTTTAAGTTTTCTTCCGTCAATGTTCTTACCTTCCTTGTCATGTTCAAACCAATAAAACATGCTACATTATCTCCTTACGATAGGAGCAATTTAGCTTCTTTATCCAATATTTCACTCTTTCCCCAGTTAAATAACAATACTACAATAAAATGTTGGTGAGATGGCGAAATGTGTTTTTTGACTTGATAAGGTGTCGGATGTTTCCGAAATATGCATCCGTATTTGATACATGTTTGATAATATGTTGTATCCACCGGAATAAGGCGTTTTGAGAAACGGAAGTGAAAGTTAATTAACTGGGGCAGTGTCATCAACGGGGGCAATGTAATTAACTGGGTTGCGAAATAATTCAATCAATAAAATTATTAGGCCAAAAAGGAATAGGATTATTCCGATAATAAAAGGCAGACCAGTTCCTTGTCCCGAACCTAGATCAGTACTAAAAATTGTATATAGCAATCTCGAACCTCGCCAACTTTGAGTATTTTGGATTGAAAGAACAGCAACTATAATAATAGATAGTGATATCATTGTTCCCAATACCATAAATACTGATCCAATAATTGTTCTTTTCATTTTGCCATCCTCCTACTAATTATATGTTTAAAATATGACACAATTATTTTGTAAATAATATTTTAAGTTTACCATATAATTTCCGAATAGTACATTTAATATATTTATATTTTTTAGCTAATAATATGATTACTAACAATGCTGCCAGAATAACAATTATTAGAAAATGGAATGGAAATATTATCACTTTAACTGAATTAACATCACTTAAAACGCCATTTTTCTCAACGACAAACTCAATATTACTCGTCCTATAAACTCGTAAAATGCCATTATAGAATTGAGCATAAGAAGAAAGAGAACCATTATGAAGGACTGGTTCATCATATGAATAGTATATTTTCGCTCCTTCTTCCGTTGAGCTAAGTACAATATCTTCATCTATAAAGTAAACGCCACTGCTAATTCCACATTCAGCTCTATTGGGTCTGATTTCGAAATATACTATATCGCGACAAAAATTATTATCTTTATCATACGAAATAATCTTATATAGACCACTTCCAATTAAAGGAATAGAAAGTTTGTTATTGCTTTCTTCTATTGTGCGGGTTGTTTTCTCTTTCAATAAGTAATTATTAATACAATTATAATATTGATATATATCAATGCATATCTCTTGTGAATTAAGCTCTATGAATTCACTATTTCCTTCATTTTCTAATTCGTTTGCGCTTTTAGATTCTGATGAGGTTTGTTTACTAATTGAATCAGACACAGCTGCCATATTACTATGATCACTAATAATGTATTTACCGATTCTATTAACATTATTATTATAGTTATCAACAACGTTTAAGTTTATATCAATAGCATTTGTTGTGAAATTTGCAGATTTGCAAACATTAATCCTGATTCTTTGAGTATTTAAACATTTTTCAAAATTGATTCGACCATATCCAGAAACATTATCTTTCCCTGAAGTACCAATGTCATCGGTTGTTCCAGTAATAATCTCCTTAATTTCGATATTTGACAAGCTATTATCACATGATTTAATAATTGCCGCTAGGGCGGTTACATACGCGCTTGCCATTGATGTGCCTCCGCAAAAACTATATCCATCTCCTTCAGTATTTTCAAAGTCAATTATATTGTAGTCAAGTGATTTTGGAATAGTTGATAGGATATTATTGGCAGGCGCAGCTACATCAATATTGCTGGACGTATTTGACCAAAGGAATTTCTCGCCATATTCGACTCCTGATACAATTATTGGCTGAGCTTTGTCGTGAGTAAAGTCATACGCAGCAGGATAGCATAGATCATCTTTATTAAAGTCACCGCAAGGCATAACAACTGTTACATTGTTGAGCAATGCATATTTTATTGCATTGTACTCGATTTCGTTGAATGCATCTTTATCTATATTATCGTTAGTTTGAATGAATTTATCTCTTCCAATACTGATATTAATAATATTAGCTCCATTATCAACCGCCCAAATAATTCCTTTCACTAAATTCTCTGTTTTACCAAATCCATTATTATCAAGAATTTTTATTGGCATTATTTGAACACCAGTAGATAAGCCAAACGATTTACTACCGATTATTCCAGCAACTAATGTCCCATGACCTGAATCGTCATACATAGTACTTGAATTCTCGACAAAATTATATCCTGGAACTATATAGTCTTTTAATTCTTCATGATCCTTATCAATACCCGAGTCAAGTATTGCAACAACAATATTCTCTAATTTTTTAGTATTTTTTTTAATAGTTTCACTTACCGACGAATAATTAACACTATTTTGAACAAGATTATTGAGAGAAATAAATTCTTTCATTTTATCTGTGTAAGTGTCTTCTATCCCATATGCCCATAAATTAGTAGTAAATGTGATTATGATTATTATAAAAATAATTAAAATCTTCTTCATACATACCCCGCTACTTTGTACGATACTAACGATATAATGATATATGTATAATTATTATATTGTTCATCTGTTTATATGACTATTATATTAGGGGCTGCTGAGCAAGGCTGAAACCACTGCTATCATTGTGTTTCAAGGCGA
>CAYQPF010000109.1:0-16278 GCA_964419225.1 uncultured Candidatus Cloacimonadota bacterium
TTAATTGGGGCAATGGCTCTTACCAAATCTTTTGCTTCAATTGAAAACTTCATTTACCTTCTCCTTTTGCTTCCCAATATGGGTATGTTGATTGATTGCAAACACCGCAGGGTGCATTAAAACCGTCATGTCTGCATGTTTCACAGTTCATCTTTACTTTTCTAATACTCATTTCTGCATTATAGACAGGAACCGATATTAAAACGGAATTGCTGGAGATTATATCCCTGCTCAATCCTTCATCCTTAATCCTTTTTCCTTTTCCTCTCCCGTCTTCCTTTTCCTGCCAGCTCAGTTCTTTTCTGGGAACATCTTCTGCAAAAAGATCCTCAATGTTGATGTTCTTGGTGTTGTTTGCGATATTTACTTGATGATGCACTGTTCCATTGTTTACGATGTTCTGTTCAATCCTTTCCTTACTGCCTTCTGCCGACTGCACTCTGCACACTGGCAACGCTTGACTGCTGTTAGTTTCCATCATTACATCCTTATTTCTTTAGGGGTTGACTTTACTTTTATGGCTTTTTCTTCATTCTTAACAAAGAAATCCATTATTTTTTTACGAAGTTCAGGTAATTTTCTCTTATTATTTTCAATATACGATATTGTCCTTTGAGACGCTCCGAACTGGTTTCCAAGCTCTTCCTGAGACATTCCGAATAATCCCCTTTTGGATTTTATCAAGCTTCCCTCAGTAATTATCAAATTTTCCATTTGACATTATCTCCTTTATGTTCTATATTAGAATCAAATATGTGTATTATCTCGACAATGTCAAGATAATTGTTGAGATTATCGACAATATTTATTAAGGAGTTTGTTTAAATGACTGTTGGCCAAAGGATTAAGAAAATAAGAAATTTTCTAAAAATGTCTCAGGACACCCTTTCAAAGTCTTTAAATATTGTAAGAACTAACTTAACTGGATACGAAATTGACCGTACTTTTGTGCCTCATGAGATAATGTTGAGATTATCGACACAATTTTGTGTTAATTTGCACTGGCTTTTAACTGGTGAAGGAGAAATGTTCCTGGATCGCTCCGAACCACCAACGAATAATAATATTGAGAAAACAAAAGAAACTAAAGCTCCCGCGACTAAGGACTTTATCAGAAGCAGAACAATTAAAAACCAGGCACTTTCCCACCTTCAGACTCAAATCTATGCTATAGAAGACCCCCCGGATCATAAAAGCCACATAGGAGCTGAGGACGTTGTTTGTATTCCTGTTGATACAAAAATAGCGGCCGGAGTTGCAGACTATTATGGCAACGATGAGCCTATACATTATATATATGTGAGCAATCGGTATATTAGAGACCCCAGAGCTGTCATTTGCTTTCAGGTAATAGGTGATAGCATGGAGCCTGACATCAGGGACGGTGATTATGTGATCATAGACAAGTTCCCGGATTGGAACAGTATTAACGGCAAAGTGTGTGCTGCTCAAACTGGTGACGGCATCACCCTCAAAACCCTATTCATTGATCCCGTAACTAATCAGATCACTCTTGTACCCTTAAACCGCAAGTACCCGCCTATCTTCATAGACGATAATCATACAGATAATCAATTGTTGGGTGTTCTTATATACTTGTTTAGGAGCTTCCATGTTTAAAAAAGCGGTTCTATTCTTGTTGTGTTTAGTTTTTTTTACAAACGTTATGGGAGTTGTTCAAATAGGGCTTGGATTAGACTTATTCGGGTCATATAAACAAGATAAAATCAAATCATTGAGTGTTAATACCGGTTTTTCTCCTTCTCTTGAAATTCTTTCTGCCCAGGGCAGGCATCAATTAGGTCTTGGAATGCAGTGGAAAATATACCGGGACATTAATATGGATAAGATATATTATGATTATTTTGACGATTCTCCCCAACTAAGCTTCATTCCGGTATATATAACCAAAAAGTATCTTTTCGACAATTTTAATAAGCCAAGGAAATGGGGATGGGTTTGCAATATAGGGTATAATTCTTTTAAGTATGATTGCAAGGCCCTTGACCTGGTAGATTTAAAGACTACAGGCGGGTTATATTTTGGAGCCGGGATCATCATCAATCTAAAGAACTCTAATTTACAGTTAATGTATGAGGAAAATCGGGGTCATGTAAGGGTATCAATTCCGGGGTATGAACAAAGTGTCAGGATCACCAACAGGCAGCTAAATGCCACTTTTAACATAAGGTTTAACAAAAAGAAGGCAACTTCAAAGATAGAGGAAGGTATGACAAGAAGTATGATTCTTAAAGCTTGGGGAAGTCCTGACGATATCTATACCTACTCAGACAATGGATATAATTATGACGAATGGGATTATAAGGATTACATTATAGTTATCGTTGGAGACTATGTTAAGACCGTAAAGAAAAAAGGTTAAAACTTCTCTACCTTTTCTTCCAACTTTTTAAATCTCTCAATTTCTCCACCTTTTCTGCTAACTTTTTTAACATAAATCTTTCTCCGCCTTTTCTGCCAACTTTTAAAGTAACAACTTCAAACTTCTCCACCTTTTCTTCCAAACTAATAAAAAACGCTCAAATATCTCCACAATAAAAAAACACAAAAAATGCCTTCAATCTCACTCCTAATCAACCTTCCAACCACTTTTATATATTTCTCTACCTTTCTCTCCCCCCTTAATAGTCAGTAAGAAAAAGTGCAGTTTTATTGTAACTTTTGCATTTTTTTATGCTTCCATAAGTTCTGACTGACTTAATAATCCATGATTAATGCTAGTTTAGCCATCAAAACACTATCTAATTCACTCAGGAAAGCATTGGTTTACTATTCACTGATTAATCAGAACAATCATTCTTATGATTTTATAAAGTTTCCATTTGACATTTTATCCTTTGTGTACAATAGTAGAATTATATTAATATTTTTATGTTATATTATTTTGAAGGAGCTTATAAATGTCTGTTTGCGAAAGAGATAATAAGTTAATATTTATTTCAAAATTATCTCAACAAGACTTAGTTATGGCACTTTTTTGTACTAAACTATCCATTTCAGACAATGCACATAAGAATTTGGCTCAAAATAATGAGTCTCATATAATTATTGTAAAAAACGATAGTCTTATTAACAACCAATTACTTGGTGTCCTGATCTATCTCTTCAGAAGATTCGAACAAACAACCCAGGATAAACATTAATGTCAAAAGAACAGATTGACCAAACCCTAAAGCTAATTGACGAACTCATTAAAATTCAGGGGTTAATCAATCATCAACAAAAATCCAACGACGAATTTATTAAAAAGTGCTGGCAATGCATAATTGATAGGCAACATACTATTGTTAATGGCAAACACTTTTTATCATTATAATTGTCATCAAATGTTTTTATGATTTAATAAGCAATCCATAGGAGTATAATAATGTTAGAAAGTTATCAGGGCACTGCTTCTCATACTCGTTTTGTAGACCATATGAATGAAGCTATTGCTTTAGCGATATTAGTTTTCTGCAATACTTATGGGAGTAGATCAGAAATTTCTACGAAAATTACTATTTTTCTTAATAGAGACGAGTTTAAAAACATCTTTAATGAAGAAGATTTTGATTTACTCAGAAGCAAAAGTATTTCTGATATTTTATCTAATGGTGTTGGCCGTAGTTGGCCAAAGATCATTTTTGCACAAGTAATCGACATTTGTGATACCTATATTGCCGATCTGCTAAGTTGTTTAATTTATAGAAATCAGAATGCTTTTTCTAAGATTATCAAGTTCAAAAAGTATAAAGAAAACCCAGACATTATAAAAAAACTTAAAGACGCTAGGAATAATAAGAACTTTTTTGACTATATGTGTTTTTTTTCAACAAGAACTACCTGGGAAATTATAAATGTCATGAGTTCTTGCCTTGGATTTAACCTTATATGTGCTCATAACAAATCACAGTTTGACATGTTTAAAAACCATCGTAATAAAATAAGGCATCTATGGGGGCTAATTGATCAACAAATACAACAGTACCACTCCCCAGAAAAAGCAATGACTGAGATTCCATTAAACTATGAATATCTGTTATTTGATATAATCCCTCAAATCAAAAGTATCTTCATGGATATTGATAGTAGAGCAGTTGAATACATTAAAAGTAGAAATTACAATTATGACTTTTGAAATTCCTGCTAAACTTATTAGAAAAGCTTGTCAGGAGGTTATATGACTAAAAAAGCATTTACTGTAGTCATGATAGTAACAATTTTCGTATCGTTTGCACCGTATCTTATATATTTTTTGAAAGTCAGTGGACTGCATTCTTTATTTGGATTCTGGGCTTGTATAACTTCTGATTCCACTGAACTGAGCAACTTTGGTGGTTTTGTTGGTGGCAGTATTGCACCTTTTATAGTTATTCTTAATACTTATCTAATCTACTATTTGGCCTACAGACAAAATAAGCTTTCAACTGACCTGAATGAGAAACAGAATAAGTTTCAAGACGATTCAAATATAAGGCATATGCGGTATGATATATTTAATAATGTTATAACTAATTTTTACAATGTTCCAGTTGAAATATTAGAACTTGACGATATTGATCTGCAGTTAAACAGAATTGTGACTATACATGAATATGTTGTTTCATATAAGCAACTACTCGAAGAATTTTATCCAAAATCAGTTAATAATTTTAATGATTTTTGTACAATTATCAAACAAATTCATGAAGTATTAGTATCAAGGGTTAAGGATGCAACAAAAAATCTTTGGTCTGCGTCTGATTCGTTCGATGTAATAAATAGTTTTATGCCTGAACTCCGTAATTCATTACAGAAACTGGTAAAGTCTATGAGTAACGAGTTACAAGGGAGAATTTGAACTTTAACTATGTTTTACATAACTTTCAAGTGAGGTAACATGAATATTCTAAGCAAAATACATGGAATTAAATTTACGGGAAAAGAACTTAGCGAAGAACCCTTTAGTTTGCATATTAAGGGAAAATTTAAGAATGTGTTTGAGTTCAGGGTAGTAAAAAACTATGTCGAATTATGGGACATTACAACAAACACCCCTTCTATTAGTTTTATTAAAAAAGAAGATAATGATCGACTCATGCAAAATTTTAGAGACCTGTTTCAGCAATATTTTGACAAACTTTTGTCCAAAACCTAAAAACACCACAAAATTGACAAACTTTTGTCCAAGATTACCCATTTAATGCCATTTTCCGCGGACACAGGCTTGTCATGATTTTCCCCATAAATACGAATAAAACAACGACTTAACAAAAAAACAACTTTTGCCATTCTACCTGTCTCCCCATAATTGCAGTAGATCTTTATAATCTGACTGAAGCTATATCAGTAGCCAGTAGTCAGTGGGAAAACAACTCATCCTCTGATCCTTCCCTTGCAAAGGGAAGGAGGCACTGAATCCAATCTCACTCACCATATATTTATTATATAACCTCGTTCGATTGCAAACCTTCAATCTTCACGATCTTCGACCCAGTTTGCAAACCTCTACTGCACAATCCGGGTTAAAGGGACAAAAAGCACAAATAAGAATTGAAATAAGAGGTTTTTGGAGTAGACACAAGGATTATTCAGTTTTTATAGACTGATCAACAATGCCATCTGAATAAATCCCTTCAATAGCAACAGCTTTCCCATTTTCTTTGTTAATTTTTATTCTAAAGCCCGGTTCATCCTTAAACATAAAGTAATTTTCAGTTATAGGAACCATTTTCAATTTTGCTCTGCCGTCTCTTTGATAATATAATTCATTGCTCTTTACATAAATTCTGCGGGGACCATAAACTCCAACATATGCTGTTTTTGTATCATCATCCAGAACAAGTGGTTGTCTGAGGATTGGTATTGTTTCCTTAATCCAGTTTATTTTAAAGCTCTGACTCGGAGAAAGAACTAATGCTATTCTAAAGTTTTCCTCAGCTTTGTCGAAATCATCTAATTTCAGATAAGCTTCTCCAAGAGTCAAGTATGCTTCACCTGATTTGGGGAATAATTCAATAGTCATTTTCATGAAATCGATAGCCTCTGTAAATTTCTTTTTATTAATACAAAGCTGTCCATAATTATTAAATTGAGTTTCTGTGAAAGAATACTCTTTTGAAGCCAAAACTGACTGGATATCCGAGTTTGATCTTTTGAAACCCGATTTCTTACATATTTCAATTATTTTTGTGGCAGCAGATGGCTTAAATTTTCTGACACTTTTGTTATTAATATCATTCGGATATTGAGACCAAGCTATAGTAAATTCTTCTGAGATTATCCTAAAGTCAGGAATAATGCTCCAAAAGGAACTAACTAAATCAAAATTACTTTTGTAACTAAAGTCTTTGAAACTCTTCACGTCTGTCGAATTTGCATCAATATCGAGATAGAGTTTTTTTGCCTTTGGAGAGAAATCAAAATCTTTTAACCGTAATTGTCTGATATTTTTATTTTTAGCTGTTTTAAAATAGATAGTTCCTTCTTTCTGGTCATAAACGATACTCCATTGAGTTCCACTCTGAGATACATTATTCAAGATATCAAAAGCATAATCAATTGTATTAATCTGATTGCTCATAGTTTCAATCATATAAGCTGCTTTACTGAATCGATCCAACCTTTTAATGAATCCCTCAGAATTTGTGATTTTACTCTTAGTATCCTGGTTCAGCTTATTGTAGTATTTCATTGATTCTTTATATGTATTGTTTGCTAAGACTCTAATCTTTACTTCATCACCTGTATGATAGACCATTTTCCCTTTAACATATTCAATTGTAGCGAAATTACCATTAATATCTGAAACTGAAAAATGGATTGGTGCTAATGATGAAGCAGATATGCGAACTATTTTATCACTCTCGACAACATCCTCAACTGATGCAGATACATCAAGTTGATATTGTATCCATTGTAGTTCTTCCAAACCAAAACGACTATCAATTTTAGGATATTTTGATTCATCTAACATCATTTGTTCTATTACTAACCCTTTTTCATTTATCCCGCCATACGGAAATTCTCTTCCATTTTGATTAAAACTGATACTTCCATATTTTGAAGTCCAGGTAAATGGTTTTTCGGGTTCTTGTATGAATGATGTTTTTTCAATTCCTCTTTGATTTATTTGTATTTGGCCGATTCCTGTAGGAAAATCAAAATTCCTGCCAAATACAATTTTCTCCTTTTGATCATGAATACAAAATGTTGTACAAGCACTAAGCGGGTTCGGGCTTAACGCAAGTAGTCCCAATATCAAAAAAATGAAATAGTAAGTTGATTTCACAAATCCTCCTAATAACCAGTAAACTTCTGGTTATTTTTTCTAAGGTGCAATTATAATGCCATACTTTTTAATATAAAAGATTTTCAGGGTCGGCATTTTTTCTTGAAACTATAACTCATTGTTTTTAAATATATTATATGATTTGATACGGGCAACAATCAATAACTTCAAAGCAATTTATAAATTTTCACAGTATATAATAATGTGAAAATATTATATATTTTTAATATATGGGTTAATCTGGAAAAGAGTTATATACCCAAAATGAAGGAAGAATTGAGTTTTGAAATAAATAAATAATGGTTTGGACCGGACCCTAAGGAATAACATTTTCATGTTGAGCTACCAGTAAAAATATTCGTTGAGTTTTAAAAGGCATTCCCAAAATGAGTATTTCTGAAGCTTTAACAATAGTGCTGAATAAGATATGATGTTAATTCGTAAGTTGATAGAAATCATAATCTGTCGTCCTAACGGACTGGGTTTGGTATTATTCAACCCGGCAGTTAAAACTGCCCGGCTAAAGTCTTCTGTCCTACGGACAATTTGAGAGCCCACAGATTTATCGTTTTCAACTCAAGTATTTATTAGTGGCTCACTATTTCGGAGACAGAGCTCATTTCCAGCGAAGGAGTGGCTCACTTAGCTTGGACATTATGCTCATCGTGATTGGAATATCCATTTGGAAAAATGTCGAGTAAATTATTATAAGAAATTAGATTATTGAGGGAAAAAAAACACAGTTATTATGTAATATTGGCACATTTTCATGTTTGACAAACAACGCGGAAAGGTATCTAAAGGGATGCTAGTAAGGAGCTAAAGGGAAGTGTATGGGGTGAAATGATGAAAAACGTGAGGTAAAACTGCTAAAAAAGAAGAAATTTTGAGAGGTTATTTGAAATATGTGGCACATTTACATAAATAATAATAAGATAATATTGGGAAAAGCTTTGAAAGACAAAATAGACCAAATGGACTATATGGACTATATGGACTGTTAACCTGAACTTTAACTGCGTCCTTTGCGGAGTTTCTTCTCTTTCTGATGCCGGCGGAACAGGATTAGAAACGCTGTCGTAACAATACACAATACGCCTACCGACATATAGGTAAACGGCGTGCCCTTATGATCCAGCGAGATTCCCACAAGAGGTGATAATATAGCAAAGCCGAGACTGCCAGCCAGACTGACCACCGAAATGATCGTCGCTCTTTGATGATCTTCCACCTGATGATTCACATAAAATCTGGTGGTAGGACTATACATTCCCCGCACTATTTGTTGTAAAGCCAGAATAATGATCATGAAAGGACTGACCCAGAGGATCGGAATAATAAAAGATATGGCCATGAGGATAGCCAGAGTGATCAGTACCTGCCGTGGACGATGATCGTAAAACTTGGCACCAATAACTTTTGAGGCAAAGGCTGCCACCATATTGAAAAAGAAAAAGATAAAACCATACCAGAATACATTGATCTGAGCGAGTTCAAAATAAGGCTGATAAAGCCAGAACGATACTCTCGATGCAAACCCCATGAACATGGCAAATAAGATCAGCCACAGTAAGCGGGGTGTATGGACACTCTTTTTCAAACTCTTCCAAACATGTTTAGTATAACTGTGCTTGGTCTTTTCCCGGGTTGGTTCAAAAAACGCCAAAGCCGGTAAGATGGACAAACCAACAAACAAAACACTCACCCAAAACGGTAAAAACTTGTTGTATGTGTAGAGAATACTGCTGACAATTGAGCCAACACCTTGTCCGATAAAGATCAATGAACCGGAATGCCCTTCATGCTTTTGGTACTCATCCTTTTTGTTCAGTCTGGCCAGACTTTCATACAGGATTGCTGCATCTGCCCCACTGTTAAAGGTCATACCCAGACCGAAGATGATCTCTGCCAAAGCAAACATAAAAAAAGAATTGAAGATTATATAGATAGTCAACCCCAGCATCATGCACAGAGAACCCAGGGTTAAAGATAATTTTCTGGATAATTTATCTGCAAGAGTTCCGGTCGGGATTTCAAAGAAAAATACTGCAATCGCCGATATAGACTGCAGCAGCATGATCTCTGCGTAATTCAGTCCTTTGAACAACATGAACGGAATGAGGATCGGCCCGATGATCATCATATTAACCAGGAACCGATACCTGGGATAATTAACTAAATTTCTCTGATACTTCTTTTCCATAACCTTCACCCATATTTATTTTTACCCTAACAGGTCTGACATGTCGGACTCCGCTTTCTGCCCACTGCCCACTGCCCACTGGCCACTGGCAACTGACTACAACCCTATCCTAAATCCTTTCCCTTGAAAAGGGCAAGGACTTACCTTTGAACCAGTCTGAAGACAGGTTCTACTGTGAAACACTCGGAACGGTTGGGAACCGTTCCCTACTAACAGACCATTAATTGGGCAAGCTGCCCAATCTCCAGAAGATGCTGGGATTCAATGCATCCTTCCCTTGTGCCATGGGCAGGAAGCACTTGGCATGCACCCCCTTCCCTTAATAAAAGGGAAGGGACGGGGATGGGTTGTCTCGTTTCATTGGCCTCTCCATACCTAATTGTCAATTGTCAATTTCTGCCCACTGCCTACTGTCCACTGGCAACTGATTCCACTCCTGGCACTCTCTTCAATTTGCTCAGAATACTTTCCCATTCCTGCAGATTATTCAGAGCAATTCTATAGGAGATCTCCTTTTTCACTCCGATCACCTTTATTTTATTTTCGACAACTGTGATTTGATTCCTGGCAAACAACCCCATCACATCGAAAGCAAATCTCGTATTATTTTTCCCGGCAACTGTCAAATTCCGGTAGATCTTACAATACTCCGGACTGGCAGCAGTCTTTTCCCACTGCACGAGTAAAACTCTGTCCGGTTCTTTGCTACACTGATAATTGAAGGATGGATTCGAGCAGGATTTCTTATGAATACTCAAGCCTCTGCCCCGTGTTACATAACCGATTATTTCATCGCCCTGTTTAGGTTGACAGCAGGAAGCAAAATTGATCATCAGATTACTGATATCTTCAAGACGGATTCCCAATAACTCTGATTTACCTGTCTCTTTCCGCTCCTGTACTTTGGGAGCTTGTCCTGTCAGATTATCTCTTTCCTGCACAAGTTGTTTGATCTGAGAAAACAGGATTTTACCTGTACCTAAATAGTAGAACAAAGAATTCTTATCATTCAATTTGGCCAATCTGGCGATATCCTGAATCTCTGCATCTGTTTTAAATCTCCAATGCAGTTTCCGGCATCTTTTCTCGAAGATTTCTTTTCCCAGTCTGATCGCATCCTCGCGTTCTTTTCGCAGGAGCCAGGATTTGAATTTCTGTCTGGTGCGGGGAGATTTAAGAATGTTCAGCCAGTCACGGCTGGGATTAGGTGTGGAAGAGAGCATAATCTCCACCAGATCACCATTTTTTAATACAGCCTTGATCGGCACCATTCTTCCATTAACCTTTGCACCGATACATCTCAAACCCACTTCGGAATGAATGGCAAAGGCAAAATCCAAAGGAGAGGCTTCCCGGGGCAGTTTTACATAATCCTGCTGGGGAGTTACAACAATAATATGATTTGGGTGCAGAAACTCCTTCAAAACTTCTGTAAAAGAATTATCCTCTGTGTCTTCCTGCCGGATAATATTCTTCAGCCAGACCAAGTTCTTTTCTTCCAGATCTGATTTCGGATTGATCTTCCCAATATATGTTTCCTGTTTATATTTCCAATGGGCAGCAATACCTTCTTCCGCAAACCTGTGCATCAATCTGGTTCTGATCTGGATTTCCACCTTATGTTCGTTGGGTCCGATCACAACAGTATGGAGTGACTGGTATCCATTAGCTTTGGGCTGAGCTATATAATCCCTGAAACGGCGTTCGATTGGCTTAAAGGCACTGTGGATAGCACCTAAAACTGAATAACACTCTTCCATAGTCTCAGTCAAAATTCTCACAGCAGCATAATCATAGATCTCTGCATAAGGAATCTTTCTTTGTAATCTTTTCCGATAGATACTGTAAAGGTGTTTGATCCTGCCTTTGATCTCAACCTGCAAATGTTGTTTATCAAGCACTGCCTGCAAAACAGGTACAAAGTCCTGAATATAACTGTCCCTCTCAGTTTTTGTAGAATTGAGATAATTAACTATTCCATAAAATTCCTCGGGATTAAGATACTTTAGGGACAAATCTTCCAGTTCATTTTGGATCTTAACCAGTCCAAATCTATTGGCCAAAGGAGCATAAATATCCAAGGTTTCCTGAGCAATCCTGATCTGATCTGCTTTTTCCATATAATTTAAAGTCTGCATATTATGGTATCTGTCAGCCAATTTTATCAGGATTACTCTGGCATCTTTGGAGATCGAGAGCAGTAGTTTCCTGTAATTCCCTGCTTGATCATCCGGGCGATGATGGTTGGAATGGTAGGGATATTCCTCAAGTTTGGTCACGCCTTCCACCAGGAACGCTATTTCTCTGCTGAAGAGTTTTTCTATATCGGAAAAGGTATATTTTGTATCCTCAATGACATCATGAAACAGTCCGGCCAATAGAGTTGCCAGATCTGCATTCATTCTGGCCAGAATCAGCATAACCGACAATGGATGAATGATATAATCCTCTCCGGACTTTCTTTTCTGGCCCTGGTGAGCCGAGACAGCAAAGTCAATGGCTTTACTCAGGGCTTGCGGGTCCAGGTCAGGACGCTCTGTTTCCAGCAGTTGCAAGAATTCTTCTGCCTGATTGTGTTTCATATTTTTCATTTGTGGAAAAAATAGGATTGTAAATTAAATGTCAATAGCTAAAATAGTGGGCAGTAGGCAGTAGGCAGTGGTCAGACAAGTCCGACAGGTCCGACCAGTCTGTCTCGTTTTGATTATTTTAACAAAAAAACATTGACAAGCTCTGAATATTGTTCAATATATTGAGCCAAATTAAGCAGAATGCGAGGTGATCATGAAAGTTATTATGTCTTTTGTATGCTTTATTTTCGGCATTTTTACCTTGTATGCCGAAATTCAGTCCACAGTTCAGGGAGGATATTGGCAGGATTCAGCCACCTGGGTCCAGGGCATAATCCCCGGTGCTGACGATGATGTTGTTATTAATGGTAGTGTTATTATCCAAACAAATCAAAGTTGTCATAATTTAACTCTGGCAAACTCAGCAAGTATCATTAAAAATGGAAGTAATAATTTCACATTATCTGTAAATGGAAATCTTGTTAATAATGGCTGGGTTTACAACAATCCTAATGGCTATAATCTCTCAGTAAATCTTTATGGCAATCTGGATAACAGGTTCAATTTCAGACCGCAAAACTTATCTTTGCTGGGCAATGGAAACCGTACTCTAAAATCTGTCCCAAGTTACCCCCTTGGCTTTGTCGAAACATTTTCCATAGCTGCCACAATTGATACGGTCTTTGCTTTAAGTGATCTCTGGTTTGATTCAGGTTACACAATCACCGGCAACAATCACAAAGTAGTTTTCGATTTGTATAACGAACTTACCTCAGAAGAATTTGATCTTAATGTAAACACTGCCGTGGTGTTATATTTGGATATCAGAGGAAATTCCTCAAGTGTGGTAAACGGTAATTCCGGCTATTGGGAAAACACAAGTATCTCTGATGCTTTATTTACCGGTATAATCAAAGTAACGGATGGTTGCATCTTCACTAACATTACCAATCAGGGAAATATCTATAACCACCCTAACAACAACCACAACCTTACTTTATCCGGCCCTTTATCCAATTATGGACAAATCTGTAATAGCCCCAATGGCTATGATCTGCATTTATCTACTGACGGAAATATCAGCAACTTCGGGTATTTCAGACCTTCTACCCTAAACCTCACAGGATCAGGCAACAGAACCCTTGCCTGTGATGACTCTCACCCTTTTTCTCCTATTAATACTTTGTCAGTTGCTACTGCTATTGATACTATTTTCGCTAATACGAATCTTACCTTTTCCAATATCAACAAAATTACCGGCTATTTTGTACTGGCAGGCTTCTCAAACTCTCGACTTCCGAAAGCAATCAATATGACAAACTTAACCTTAGAATATTGTGAAGTTGCCGGTATAAGTGGGTCAACCTTATATTTGGGGACAGTTATAATTTCTGCCGGCACTATCAGTAATGAAAGTATCTCTGGAAATTTCAGTATTATGAACAATTCCATATTCAACAATATTTCCAGTTCTGCTACTCTCCAAAATCATTATAATAATAACCATACTCTGACGATTTATGGTGATTTTCTCAATTATGGTACAGTGCAAAACAGTCCAAATGGATACAATTTGTCTTTAAATGTCTATAATAGTTTTTTGAATTATGGTACCTGCAGTAATTATACGATTAATATGTATGGGTCAACAGATCAGTATCTGGACTTTGCAGAAAATCACAGTTTCAAAGGCACCTTTTTTAATGATTTTAATTCTGTAACAAAATTAATTTCAGTTGGTAATCTACTTTTTGAGAATACACAGATCGATCTCAACGGAGCAACTCTTCAACTTCCTGAAGGTGATTATTACTTAAAACTCTCAGGATGTACTTTCAGGGAAGCTTCTTTAATATCTGATCTGACCAACCATATCAATCCCCTTAATAACACTACCATTACCAGTGTAAACTTTCAATCCATTACAAATGACGGTGTTTTTATGCCTGCCAGCACTATTATTTTCTCCGGAGCACTAATCAATAATGGCACTATCCAAAACCATCACAGTTCTAATTATTCACTCTATGTTTATGGTAGTTTGACGAATTCAGGCACTATCCGGAATAATCCCAGCGGTTACAACTTTTATACTTATATTAAGGGAGATGTTACAAATTACGGCACTTGGAACAATAATTCTCTTTTTTTGAATGGTGACTTCTCCCAAACTATCAAGTTCCCTCTCAACCATCCCTTTGCAGGTCTAAATTTTACTGATCAGAATGGTGGTTCTCCCATTGTTACTGCTGATGATTTTTACTTCGAAAACTGCACGATAGATTTAAACAATGCGTCTCTCGATATCACCCTGGCTGATACAGATATCCATTTCTATAATTGTACGTTTAATGACACTCAATTGATTTCTGCTTTAACTAATGCAATTCATTACACTGGTTCATGCCTGGTACAAAATGTTGTTTTTCAATCTATTATGTTCTATGGTACTGTCAATCTGGCCTCTAATATAACAATCACAGGTTCCTTAACAAATTGGGGTACAATCCAAAACCATTCATCAAATAACTTCAGTTTATTCATCCAGGGCAATCTGGAAAATACAGGTGAAATCCGGAATAACCCTTCCGGGTACAATCTAAGTGTTTCTGTTTCTCAAAATCTGGCTAATACCGGAAATTTTCATCCCCAAAATCTATATTTACAGGGAATAGGCAATCAGTATCTGTCAAATCACAGCACATTTTCTCCGGCTTATCTCTATGGCAGTAATACTTCCAGTATTTTTCTTATGTCTGATCTTGAGATCTCAAACTCTCAAATTGATCTAAATTATGCTAATCTAAATCTCGTTTATGGTCTGAATCCGTATAAATTTACTCTGCATGGAGGATATCTGCGTGAAGCAAATATCCACGGAATCGGAGGCGGAATTCTCAAAACAGACTCAAATGCCTACTTAAGTTATCTCACTGCTGACAAATTGATCACTGAAGGTACATTGATCATTGGGAGTGAAATTTCCGTTGAGCATCTAACCAATTATGCAGTTCTCAAAAACAATACTGATAATAACCATACTCTTTCAATTCAATCCAGATTCGATAATTATGGTACTATACTCAACAATACCAGCTACATCTTTGAAGTCAGCCTCGCAGGGGATTTGTACAATTATGGCTCAATTGCGAATTACTACCTCACATTTTCTTCTTCCGGTACCCAAAAAATCTACCAAAGTCCTACAGCAGATTCTCTCAAATGCTATCAGGTACGCAAATTAACAGCCACTGGTAATCTACAGATGCTTTCTGACCTGAAACTCAAAAACTGCATTCTCGATTTGAATTCCCATAGTCTTCTCATGTTTCAGGATCATTCTGTCTATAATCTCTGGCTTTACGGAGGTTATCTCAATCGGGTTGATCTGGCTACAAACGGATATTCCAATCTGACTCTTCTGAATAATGCGTACTTAGCAAATGTAACAGGACGTGATGTAAAACTTTATGGTACTATCTTCCTCATTAACAACACTGTCTTCGATAATGCTATTAATTATGGCACCATAAAACCACTCCCGGGATATTCCCTTACCCTGACCATCTTAGGTAATTTTACTAATTATGGAACCACCCAGAACGGTTCAGGTGCTAATCTGGACATCTTGTGTCAGCAAAATATGTCCAATTACGGTACTATGTCTAATTATCAACTGCAAATTCTGGGCTATCACGATCAATATATCCAGTTAAACGGTACTGAAACAATAACTTACTTCACCCTCTATACTAATATGGCAAATATCCAATGGTTCCGTAATGGAATTTACAGCGGTTTCTCTGTCAGTAATCTGACTTTACCTGTGTCCAGTCCCTCTTCTTACGCATAGTGGCAGCCCTATAATACAAGTAATGGCACCTGGGGAAGGAAAATCTTTGTCGGAAATGGTCAAACCATCTATCCACCCTCTCCTGTTAATGTCGAAATTTATGGCAACTATTTTAAAATCAGCTGGATTCCCGTGATCAATGCCAATAACTACAAAATTCTGGCCTCAGATACCCCTGATGGTATCTATTCCACCTGTCTTGACAACATCCCTGATTCCAATCTGAGTGATAACATTGTCACAGTTTACTTACCGATAGATAGCAACAAAAAGTTCTTTAAGGTGATTTCTAAATATTGACCAAGCTAAATTGATTATTTCGATCAGTGAAAATTTGTGATGATCAGTGGCTAACTTGTACAAAAAAAAGCCTCAGCTATTG
>CAYQPF010000110.1:0-16019 GCA_964419225.1 uncultured Candidatus Cloacimonadota bacterium
AAACCGCACATATAGCGGAGCAGAGTTGATTTTCCACAGCCTGATCGACCGAGGATAACAACAAATTGCCCTTGATCCGGTTTGTCTTCTATCAGTAAATCGACATCTTTGATGATGGGTGTCTTGGAGTTTTCATAGAATTGAGTAACCTTTTTTAATTCGATGATATTAGGAAAAGTACTATCGACAAATTTAATTTTGTGGTCTTTCCCGTTTCCTGTATGAGTGTGGTTATCATTGATCATGATTCACCTCCGTCACCTTTTTGATAGTAAGGGAAGATCACTTTTCCCAGCATTTTCAGTACTTTATCCTGAATAATTCCGATAAGGATGATCACTAAAAGTATGGCAAAAGTTTTATCAACTCTGCCCTGACGACTGCAAATAAAGGCAAGAGCACCGACACCACCGCCGGCTGCATTGACCATTTCTGCAATAATAATATAAGTCCAGGAGAGGGCAGCCAAATTTCTGACATCATCATAAACCCGGGCCAAAACTGCGGGAATAAAGACTATTTTCACTGTCTGCCAGGGACTTGCACCAATGGTATAAGCAGTTTGCAGATAAACTTTCTCAACCTGATCAATTCTTTGAATGACAACCGGAAGCAGATAAATAAACACAGCAAATGCAAGAAACTGGATTTTCATGTTGGCTTCGATCCCAAAGGCAACTATAAATATACCCACAACTGCAGATAACGGTAAAAAACGTACAGCTTCCACATATCTGAGAAATACTGCTCTAAGGGCAGGAATAAGACCGATGAGAAACCCCAGTGGAATAGCAAAAGCAATTGCTTCCAGGTTTCCCAATACATTCAATTTAAAAGAAAAGAAAGTATTGCGGATCAAAGCATCCTGAAAATGTAGTTCCGGGATTGAACCTATTATCTTCAGAGGAGAAGGCAGGATTCCTTTAGAAATCATCCCGGACTCTGAGACCATAGTCCAGACAGTCAGAATAAGAGCGACTCCGATAATTTCACAGAGAATAGCTGTTTTCCTGGGAAGAGTTCCACGTAATTCTACGAGTTTGGCAAACATTTAGACTCCTTATTTTGAACAAATGGGAAGCCATGAGCTTCCCATTCGTAAATTAATTTGTTAATGATTACTGTAATAGTTCGAATACAGTTCTGCGGTTCTTGGAGCGGTTTTCATCAGAGTTATTATCAGCTACGGGTTCATCCGGGCCTTTACCTTCAATGATGAATCTGTTCTTATCAAGTTTATACTGATTGATCAGATAATAAGCCACAGCATTGGCACGAGCTTTTGATAAACGAACATTGCCGTCACGATTCCCAATATTATCTGTATGTCCGATTACCTTGATTCTCATGCTGGCAAACTGTTTGGCAGTTTCAGCAAAGCCCATATCGATAAGCTGTTTAGCATTATCATCCAGAGTGGAAGAACCGGAAGGGAAAGTTACGCTGAGAGCTTTGGAAGATTTGGTGGTCAGATTAGCCTGATTGGCTACTTTATCAAACTTGAAGTCACCTTCGGCAGCATTAGCACCCTCGGCTTTCATATTGAGAGATGTTAGAATAGATGTGTCGATAACCTGTCTCCAGGGAGTTACAGATGCAGGAGCAAGGCTTAATGCAGTATAAGCATTGGACATTTGACGATATAAGTCTTCACCTTTGATTCCGTTGGTGGTCTGTAATCCGAAGAAATTCAGATTGTCGCCATAAGTACAAAGTCTGACGTTATTGATAGCGTTTTCCGCAAAATTCTTCTCAACACCTAAACCGGCGACAAGAATATCCACAGCTTTTGCTTTAGCTTCCGGAGAACTGTTAATTTCAGCAGCTCCTTTTAAGAAACCTTCGACAAATTTCTTTAGGGTTTCACGATGTTTTTCCACATATTCCTGCTTGGCAAAGAAACCGTCAGCTATGATATGAGTAGCTTCTTTGGTATTTACAAGAACTTTAGAACCGGGTACAGTCTGGATGCAGATATCATCATCAGGTGACCAGACAACCGCAGCATCAACTTTGCCGGATTTAAATAATTCCGCTGCATTGATGGCAGAAGCAACTTTTACGACTTCCACTTTATTATAGTCTATCCCTGCAGCTTGTAAGGATTTAATTAAAAATGTATGTGAGGGAGTACCCAAAGCACAGGCTACTTTTTTACCCGGCAGATCATTCACAGTATTGATGCCTCTGGTAACCACGATAGCGTCTCCACCGCGGGACCAGTCTGCCTGGAACAGGAATTTGGGATTGTATTCAGCGAGGCCGTTAACTTCTGTGGGATATGCATCAGCAGTGACCCAGAGCAGATCAATATCTCCGCTTTTCCAGGCATTACGGGAAGCATCAAAGTCATCCAAAACTTTAAACTGAGCCAGGATACCATATTCGGTAAAGTATCTGGACTGAGCCGATGGATTGAAACCATTATTAAAATACTGACCGCCAGCGTATCCGCCCCAGGTTACAACTCCGACTCTGACTATGTCTGTGCCGTTATCGACCAGTTTTTTTACATCATCAGTAAGTTTACTGTCCTGGAATTTTCCTTTGGGAGCGAGTTTATCAATAAGACCATTCTTTTTGGAATAGCTATAGATTCCGAAAAGCACTGCTGCAATTAAGAGAATGATGGTAAATTTTCCTACGGGCGTAATTCGTGCCATATTTAAGACCTCCTATTAGCTTAGTTATTCATCGAGAAAACTTTTATTTTTGTTTGAACTTGCACCAACTTCAACACCAACACCAACTTTAGAAGTGGTTTTATTGAATTGGAGAGTATTAAGATTGCTTGGGGCTTCCAGCAAAAGTGCCTTATCCTGAGGAGTTAAAAGCAGAGAATCTGACTTCTTCTCCCAAGCTTCCAGCATATTGAAAGCATCTTCCTGATATAGAAGGTTCTGCAGATCAACACCTTCGATCACACCATTGGACATTTTCATAAATTCTTCGATCTCACCGAGTTTTTGTCCGTACTGGTCAGCAGTATATTCCATAGCCATGTTGAAAAGTTCTTTCTGATCGCCATTTTGATTAAGAATTTTAGTAGCTGATTTGAAAGCAGAATAACCGGCATTAAGTGCTTTCCATTCTCTTTCTCTGTTCGCAATTTCATCTGCCAGATCTTCGATAACGGTTCCGGAAACTTCCCGCATTTTCTCTAAAATCTTAAGCAGTTTTGCCATTCTTTCACTGAGATCCTGCAGTTTCTGGATAGATTCCACACGACGGCCGGCTTTTCTGGCCGCAACTGTAAAGGTATTGCTCTTGCCCTGATCTCTGGCGATCTTGGCTATTTTAAGATTTTCATCTCTTTCCTGAATATTAGACTGAATGTATCTGTCTAAAGAACGAATTTCCCCGTTCAAACGTTGAATCTGTTCGGACATTTTCTCAAAACTTGATCTCATATCAGATAAATAATTCTTCATGATCCCGATTGGATCGATTGTCACAAAGATGGAAGTTATTTTTCTCATGATAGATTTGAATACATTCGAAACAAGCAGTTGAAATTTACGACTGGTTACGATAGCTATCAAGCCGGCGATTGCTGCAATGAGCAAGCCTGTATAGAGAGTGTTTTCCAGTACTCTGATCACAAAGGGAAGGATCTTATCCAAAGCCAGAAAGCCAAGAATACCCAATCCTACCAAAGTTATCATCCCAACCGTTCCTTCAGGTCGTTCCCAGAATTTTTTTGGTTTAAAACCTTCGGGTATCTGGGGTAATCCATAGTTAGCCATATAAACTCCTTTCCTATTTTAAGTTTGATTTAATATTAGTAAACTCATTGCTGACAAATTGTACAGCTTCATTGAATTCCAATTGTTTTTTATACAGAACATTTGCATTCTGTTCTTTCTCAGACTGCAAGGTTGTAATTGTCTTTTTACAATTAGCTATTTTTTGCTGAATATTTAAAATTTCTTTTTCCAGATTCTGAATCTCCAGATTGAGATTAGCAATATCTTTATCTTTAACATTCAACTCGGAATTTTTCTTTTTCATATCTTCAGTAAACTGGTTTTTAACAGCAGGGATGTCTTCATTAAGTGCTTCGTTGATCGAAGCAGAGATTTGCTGTACAGTGATTCCCTTTTTTACCAGAACATTCAAAGCTGCCTGAATCAGTTTGGATTCAGGGACGTCGGTCAAAGTCTCTTCCAATGCATATTTCTGATTGAGAAACTCGATAGCTGCTTTTTCTGTCAGACTTTCACAAAGCCTGTTCATGATCGCTTCAAACATTTTACTGCTCTTCATGGGAACCGCGGGATTGCTTGCTACTTCCATTGGTCTTTGAACACTGACAGCCTGAGGAGCTGCAGTATTACCGGAATTTCCGGCAGTTGCAACATTTCCAGTTGGCTGTCCGGGTACTACAGGCTGCTCAACAGTTTGAACAGTTTCATCCAGTTCGACAAAAAAACCAAGAATTTTCTTTCCTATTCCAGACATTTTACCTCCTGACAAGTCGGTTTATCTATATCAAAATTTTCCTAAACACATTTTGCAATTCTCTAAGGACACTCCCTTTATATTTCAGAGTAAATGAATAGAATATGCAAAATAAATCAAGTTATTTTTTAACATCCTTGTTAAAACAAAAAAAGGTGCAAATTCTTGCACCTTTTTTACGTCACCTGTCACACGTCACACGTCACACGTTACTTGATTAATATCATTTTTCGGACGATTTGTTGATCACCACTGGTGAGTTTATAGAAATAGATGCCGGATGCGGTTTTATTACCTTCCTGATTCGTTCCGTTCCAGGCTTCCGTATAACGTCCTTTAACTTTGTTTTCGTTGATAAGAGTTTTGACTTTTTGGCCTTTGAGGTTATAAATAGTTAAATCTACATGTGCATTGACCGGCAGGTTGAAGGAGATACTTGTTTCCGGGTTGAAGGGATTGGGATAATTTTGGGAGAGTTGGATCATATCAGGATTGAGGTTCAAGTCAGAATTGCTGGTATAACCCCATTCAGTCAGAACCTGGTGACAGAAGTCTTCCACCTGATCAGCCTGACAGAAATACAGAGGGAAACCGAGAAGAATGAAATCATAATCCGGAGCCTTGAGAGCACAGGCTTTATTATCAAAGGATGTGTTGGTTGAGACAGTGTAATACATACTTGCCGGCAGATTCTCAGGGAAAGAATAAACGAGAGGAAGATTTCCATTCCACTGAGCCAATAATTTGGCAGGATCGACAGCCAAATCCGGATAAAGATCTGAGTTAAAGGATGAAACCTGAGCACTTGAGATCAGAGTCGCCTGATTGATACCAAAGAACATGGTCAGGAAAGATACAGGAACAATTTCCAGAGTCTTCCACCCGGAAATAAGTAATTTTCCACCGCCGATAACATAACCGCCCAAATCATTTAAGACAGTATTGATCTGGTGCTGACTGAAGTCATCATCATGCCAGATGATCAAAGAATAATGCCGCATCAGGTCTAAGTTGGGCATACCCTGGGTTGTGATATCGTAATTGGTGTAAGGGGTATCGAGTGCTTGCTGATAGAATTCATCAACCATAAAATCGTCCGGATTATTGGGTGCACCTGTACCGTTTCTTGTATCATCGATAACCAGTATTCCCTGATCAAGAGGGAAGGTGAGAGGAGTTCCGGAAAGTACATTGGTGAATTTGGAATAGAAGGTCTGGTTTTCAAAGGAGGCAACCGCTACAACTTTGTAATAATAGGTAACATCATTCGTAACAGTTGAATCTATGAAAGAGGTCGCGTTTACGGGTTGTTGATTGACGAGAGTATAAGTTCCGGTCTCAGTTAGAGAACGGTAAACATTGTAACCCAACAGAGGAAGTTGATCCCAATATGGACTCCAGGTGAGGACGATATTTTGGTTGGAGGGCAGAACTGCAGTGAGACTGAAGGTTTTTTCAGCCACACCTCTTTGCAAGATCCAATGATTTGGATCAAACTGCAGACTGGCATAATTTGCCACGGGTACAATTTGATGACTGACAGATGGAAGAACCATTACCAGAACTGAGTCAGAGGTGCCGTTTGTATGGGTGATTTGGAAAGGTGTAACAATACTGAATTGGGTGGTTGTATTGCTGGCTGTTTTAGCCAAAATGCAGATGGATTCTGGATTGCCGACAGGATTGGAAGTCATCACCGAATAATCGAAGGTGGGAGTGCCGGAAGAGTAGATCCATTCGTTAAAGAAATAGTCAAGGTCGAGACCACTGATATTTTCAGCAATCTGCTGGAATTCGGAGGTGATAACATTCTGGTTGTGGTAGGTGGCGAAATAGGTCTGCAGGATTTGCCAGAAAGCATCATTTCCTACGGTTAATCGCAGCATATGCAAGACACAGGCACCTTTCTGGTATTCGTAGAGAGCAAAATATTCCAGATAAGGTGGGTCGTAGATAGTTGCCGGAGGATTTTCTTCCCAGGCACTGTAGTTTTGGAAATCCTGCTGAACATAGTTACACATGGCCTGATAATTCTGGGTTGCTTCTATATATACGGCTTCGGAGTATGTGGCAAAGCTTTCGGAGAGCCAAACATCTGCCCAGGTCAGAGGTGTGAGGCAGTTACCGAACCATTGGTGGGCAAGTTCATGAGCAATGACGAGTTCCCCGCCATGATTCCCGTTGATGAAACCAGTTCCAAGAGTTGTCATTGTCTGGTGTTCCATTGCACCGAAATTAGTGATATTGGTCACACAATTTCCGTATTTTTCGAAAGGATAGGAACCATATTTAGCAGAGAATACAGCCATCATGTTGGGAAGAGTGGAAAAATCAGTGACCGCATTTTGATATTGAGCCGGGGATACGAAGTTTTGTATAGGAATATTACCATAAGTTTGATTAATCTCCTGATAGTTGGAGGCAGTCAGACAGACGAGGTAAGTTGCCATAGGGTTGGATCCCAGCCAATGATGAGTTTTTCTGCCATCATCATGAGTGGTAATAGAATTTCTGATTCCATTGGCACCAACCAGCCAGTCACCTCTAAGTTTAATATGCAAATCTACAAGAGCTTTATCCCAGGGATGATCATAGCAGGGCCACCAGTACCGGGCGGCATTGGGGTCTGAAACAGTGAAGATCATGGTGGGTGAGAAAGTCATACCATTGGCATAACCATCAGTAGTATGAGTAGGGATGCCATGATAGTGGACAGCGGTAGTGAATTGGGTTTGTGCTGGAATTTCTCCTGTATTGATGGTAATGACACCAGATTGATGGGTAAAAGTTGTTGGTACACCATTAACCGAAACATCGGCTACCGTAAGACCCACAAGTTCATGCTGGACGCTGGTCAGGGCTTCCTGAGAAATGGCAGTTGTAATGACTGTACCTTCAATGGAATTATTTTGATCATAAAGGATAATACTGATATCGTATTTAATGACATCAAAGCTATGAATGGAATCTGCTCTAACTTCCTGATTGTAAATGTCGGGATTATTGTTTTGAAAGGAGGGATGTGAAAACAGCGAAAGTGAGAAGAGCAATGCTAAAGAAATAATTATAAATTTATGCATAACCACCACCTGTAAAATTTTGAGTTAAATTACAGAAATTGAAGAATAAGGCAAGGAAAAAGTTTTGGGGGAGAGGAAATAGTCATGAGTCTTGAGTCTGGAGTCATGAGTGAGTATGAAAAATGGGAATTTTAGCCACTGATCGACACTAATCTTCACTGAACAGGGGAAGGAGAGACACTTTTTAGAGAGTTTGTCCACTAATTTCACTAATTACACAAATTTGGTAAGGTAAATCCATCTAATACGAAATAGATTCAATTCAAATTTGCCAATCCATAATCTGTACCTATCCATTTAGATCCTGATGATTCTATAAAGATACACCGAATGGTGTTACTGTATAGAATAGTATTTGTACTATCGAATTTCTGCCAATTCTTACCGTCAAACATATTCAGGCCATCTCCCTTAGTTCCAATCCAAATAATATTTTTTGAATCAATAGCAAGACAGGTAATCCAACTTTTTGAAATACCAGTTTCAGGAGAGTTAAAGTTTTTCCAACGGTTATCAATGAAACTAACCAAACCCTTAGCAGTCCCAATCCATTTTGTATTGTGAGAATCAATTACAATACAATTGACTGAATTATCAGGTAATTTGGAATTCGAAGTGTTGAAAACAGTCCAAGTTTTGTCATCAAATTTAGTCAATCCTGTATTTGTGCCAATCCACTTGATACCTTTTGAGTCGATTGAGATACACTTGATATTATTGTCTTGCAATTGAGAATTGTCAGTATTATATACTGTCCAGATATCATTTTCAATGCGTAGAAGCCCCTGATTCGTTCCAATCCATTTAACTTCATTGGAATCAAAAGCAATGCATGATACACTATCACCTGGTAGTTTTGAATTTTCTTTGTTAAGAAAAAAACCGACACCTTCTCCATCGAAGCAAAGAAGACCATCACTGAAGCCGACCCATTTATTTCCCTTATAATCATTTTCAATACACCATACCGGTTTTGTATGGATAGCCTTAATAACTCCTAACCAGCCTTCATTGGCATTAGAGGCATTAGTGCGCCATAAAGATTTTAAAAGTAACTTCAAATCAGTCCAATGGTGAAATTGCCTTTGAAAATCATAACTAAATGATATTCCTTTTGATGTACCAACCCATTTATAATTTCTTTGATCAATGGTAAAGCAGTTAATATTATTAAGATCTTCCATTGCTTTTGATGAGTAAACCCTGGTGAAATTCTTGTTATCATATTTAACTAAACCCAAACTATAGCCAATCCATTTATTTCCTTGAAGATCAACAGTGACAGAATGCACATAATTACCATTGTCATATATTAGAATGGATCGACTAATATTTTCCTCAATCTTGAATAATTCATGAGATGTCCCAATCCATTTGATGTTATTGGAATCAATTGTTATGCAGGTTATGTTGGCAGAGAATAGTTTGGAATAGTCTCTCTGATACTCATTCCAGTGTTGTCCATCAAAAATGCTTAACCCAGAGTTAGATCCAATCCAAACATTATGTTTGTTATCGACAGCAAGGCAGGATATATCATTAATTAATATTTTTGCATCAGCTTTAAAGAATGAAGCCCAGTTCTTTCCGTCAAATTTACTTAATCCTAAATTACTTCCAATCCAGAGTATGTTTTTCAAGTTGTCAAAATAGATGCAAGACAGTTTGTTTGAAATAATACTGGAATTTGAAGTATTAAATTGAGTCCATTCTTTGTTGTCAAACTTGACCAATCCACAGGATTTTGTAGTAATCCATTTATTACCATGCGAGTCAAGAACAATGGAAGAAAGTGAATCAGTTGGCAGACCCGAATTTCCCTTATTAAACAAAGTCCACTTTTTATTGTCAAACTTAACCAGTCCAATATCTTCGACAATCAACCACTTAATTCCCTGCTTGTCAACAGCCAGACTTTTTATCTTAGTATTAAATAAATTTGAATCCGTATTGTCGTAATAGCTTGTTTCTTGCGTAATACAATTAACTTTTGCCAAGCCCTTATCGGTTCCAATCCACAAATAATTGCCTTCGACAGCAGAACAATAAGTTAAATTTTCTCTGGAGAAAGTTATTCCATTATTAGTTTGAGAAAATGTCCAAAAAGAAATAAGAAGAAGGAAATATATAAAACTGATTTTCATGAAATACACCCTTATCAGTTAAGAACTGTTATACCTTTATAATTGCCGATCCATTTTTGATCATAGATATCAACTGCTATAGTTTTAATAAAATTATCTGGCAAAATAGAATTGGCTTTATCATATATTTTCCAGGAATTTTGATCAAATTCAGCTAGCCCATGATAAGAGCCAATCCACACCGCATCATTTTTTCCAATTGCAATACAGGTAATATTATTATGTGGAATCGAGGACAAAGGGTCTCTGTATGATTTCCACTTCTTACCATCAAACATAGACACACCAGGTGAAGCAGCTGCCCACAGATTACCTTTTGAATCAAAGTCTAAGGCAACAATTTGATTACCAATTAATCCTGAGTTGAAAGAAGTGAAAAGTGTCCATTGATCATTTTCTATTCTGATGAGCCCAGCATAAGTACCGACCCAGACAATATCATGTTTGTCAATGGCAATACAGGTAATTCTTTCATGGGGTAAAATAGAGTTAGCAGTATTATATTTAGTCCATTTTGCTCCATCGATTTTAACAAGTCCAGGAGATAATGTAGAGGTGTCATACTCATCATATTGCTTACCCAGAATATATGCCCACTTAATTCCGTGTGAATCAGTATTTAGGAAATTAACGATCACCCGGTTTTGGGATTTATTGTATGGGGGCTCTGCCAGTTCCTTATTTATGATCAAGCTATCGGGGATATCATAAATCCAGTTGTTTTCAAAAATTGTTTTTGCCTGACAATTTGAGCTGTAGTAAATATTTGTATAATTATTTTTAACTGGAAACCAGGTTTTACCATCGAATTTTATAAGATTATTATTCGAGGAAATCCATTTATTATTAAGAGAATCAATGTAGATCCATTCGATTTTATTTGAAGGGAGATTTGAGGGAGAAGTATTGTAAACACTCCAAATATCTTTCTCATAAGGAAGTAAACTATAGCCCAGCCCATCAACTGTAATGAGTTTATTCCCATTTGAATCTGTTTTGACCCTATTGACTACAGCAGTCGATTTTTTAAAATCATTGATACTTGTAATAGAGGAATCAGAATAGATAAACTGAATGTATCCTCTGCTCATTTCCATCCATAGATTATTAAGCGAATCTGTAAACGGATTTCCAGAATATGAAAAGGAAATACGTTCTCCCCTGTTGAAGAGTGGGTAGCTATGGTTTTTATTTCTATCTAAAACAGAAAGTCCTATATTGGTACAAACAAGGAGATTGTTCTTACTATCCAAAGTAAATCCCTGAATTTGATTATTCGGCGAAGTAAAGTTAGGTGACTTATAGTTTTCCCAGCTTTTTCCATCAAATCTGAAGAGATCTTCAAAAAAGGATCCAATCCATACAATATCGTTTTGATCAATTTTAATGAACTGTATATCAGTGTAAGATAAGGGAGAATTCGATTTATCAAAGGTTTTTACAGTTATTCCATTAAAAAAAGATAACCCTGCAGGTGATCCAAACCAAATAAAACCTTTCGAGTCTATTGCTATGCAATAAATGGTATCAGAAGGAATTCCAGTGTTTTTTTTATTATAAATTTTCCAGACATTGTTATTGTAGCTTACCAATCCCTTACTTTCAGTACCTATCCACAAAGTTTTATTTTTTTGGGATGCTAAAGCTGTGATATGGTTATCGGGTAACGCAGAATTTGAAGAATTGAACATTGTCCATTTCTTTCCATTGAAATAAGCTAAACCATCGTTTTGAGTTCCAAAGCTGCTGACTGAATTATTGTCAATATTAACACAGGTAATTTCACTGTTGAAGCTTGTGTTCAGGGCAATTGAGTTTTGAAGCTTTGAGTAATCAAATTTGATTAAGCCATCTTGAATTGTACCCAACCACAGACAATTCTGAGTATCTATGGCTAAAGTATTATAACAAAGTGGTCTCGCCCAGTTACTATCATATATGATGGGGTTTTGAAGAGAAAAACAAGTCCATCTATTATTTTCATAGCAAACAAATCCATTTCCTGTGCTCATCCAAACTCTTCCTTCAGAATCAAAAGAAATATTCATAATCAAAAATTCAGAATTTGGAGCGATTCTTTGTACCCAATTTTTGCCATCATACTCTAACAATTCACCTTTATTTGTTCCAACCCAGATTGTACCAAGTGATGAAACAGACATGCATGAAATGATTTGATTTGTCTCGTTCGAGTAAGGTGTATTATGAATTTTCCACTCATCACCAGCAATACTTATGAGTTTGTTTGCACAAATCATCCAGACTTTTCCATTTTTATCAGGCATTATCCTTAGTATATCACTAATGGAAATATTCAGATCAGGTTTTTTGCAGATGACCCAATTTTTTCCGTCAAATTTGGATAAGCCATTGTCTTCTGAGTAAATCCAGACATTGCCAACAGTATCAACATTTATTGACTTTACTAAACTCTGGGGATCCAGATAACGGGTCAGTTTTATTCCATCAAAACTGTAGAGTGAATATTCAGAGGTAAACCATTTCAAACCCTTATGATCAATTACTAAGTTAAAACACTCGGTGACATTCCAATCCATATTCGATCTGTCATAGAAAACGGTTTCATTCGTTAAACTGTTAATTCTAACCATTCCACAGTTTGTACCAGCCCAGATATAATCGCCTTCGATTGCTATACTATTTACGATGTTTCCGCTAAGATAACTAAATCCCTGTTTGTTTTGAGCAAAGCCAAATGTGTTAATAAAAAGCAGAAATAGCAATAAGTAAAACCTTTTCACAAATTACCTCCAGATAATTGAGAATGGTAAACAATTATCCCAAATGGTAAGTTTAGTCAAGGTTAAAGAATTGACCGAATAGTTCAGAAATAAGCTGGACGCTAGCCCTATTTAGAGTTCGTATAATATGACTACAAGAATGATAGTTATCAATATCTTGCATATGATACTGGTAAAATATGCTGGACGCTAATCCCTATTTCATGATTAAGACTTTTTTAGTCAGCTGAGAGTTGTTGTTTTGGATTTTCAGGAAATAGACACCTGAGGCCAGTTTTTTACCTGAATGGTCAGAGGGTTTCCAGACGAGGTTGAGATTATCCTGTTTGATATCTGAAGGAGTGAGAGTGTTTACTAATTGTCCCTTGATATTGAAAACAGAGATTTTACAGGGGGATTTGTTGAGGCCGTACAATTTGATATTTGTTTGTTCATGGAAAGGGTTGGGGTAGATTTCAGCCCTGATGGGAGAGTACGGAGATGTATTCTCTGTAACACTCAGAGTGGAATCGAGTCTGATAAAATTATAGGATGAGCCGTTCATGATATAGAGGAAGTTATCTTTCGAGAAAACTCCGAAATAAGGACTAACTCCACTATGGAGATAATTAACCAGAGATACATGGTTTTGATCATAAAGCCGCAAGTTAATGACGTTACCCATGGGGGTCATAATGAGAAGTTTATCTGTTAGCCTTAGTAAAGCTGAGGGTGGTAAAGAATCAACTTGGGTACTTTGGTGGTCTGTTGTATGCCCGGAAAAAGTTACTTTGGTAAGCCAGTATTGGTCACAGGACATGCCCAGAGTGTAGTAGCTGTTTGAGGAAAATTTGGTCATATCATAGAATTCATGAGGGATCGTATTATCTTCGGCACTATCTCTTCCCAAAAGGATGATATGCAGGGTGTCTTCTTCAATGTATGTGTTCAGAAGATCTCTTGACCACATAGTATTCCCGACATCATAAAGATAATTTGAACCTTCGAATTGGTACACCCTTGTATCAGGATCGCCAAACAACCATTCTTCCAGGGGCCTTGTGCTTATATCGGGCCAAATTGGATTCTGATCGATTGTGACAATGTATGAGTTAATGATATTTAGCTCAGTATCATATATTTTGCGTTGAAACGTTGTCCCGTCAGAGCCACCATCAAGCACCAAATACTCATTTCCTATTATTAAGGAATTGGAAAAAATACCTCCAAGAGTTTGGGTTTCACCGGTGATGTAATTGTAAAGAGTTCCTCCGTTAACCAGGTAATCATTCCAGAGATCTGTGTAAAAATCGCAGTCCAGATAAGTGCCTAAAAGAGTGGTTCCCTGTAACACAACAGTATTATAGACAGATGAAGATTGAATATAGGCATGAATAAAAATAAGTAATTTATCATCTTTAGCTTTCAAATAAATGTTAGTTGTGCCTTCTACTTCTACAGAAGTAATGTTCTGTACCTCTGAGAATTGTCCGGACTGGTTCATGGTAAAATAATTGATTAAAACTGCTCCCGGTTGGGTATCAAAGTGGTAGAAAATGACCAAACTGTCCTGAAAATCGGTAAAAGTAGAGTATGCATAGGGGATCATTCCCGTTTGAGTTAAGTTTAAAGAGTATTGATATTCAGCGTGGAGAGCGTTTGAAGAGCAAATAGCCAGGAAGGCTACAGCCAATAGAAATATTATTAATGTTTTCATGAGTTTACCTCCAGTTGCATTTTATAGTTATTGAATTAAATAGTCAAACCTTTTATTTAGGATTTTGGAGAATTAATGATTATGAAAATGGACTATATGGACTAAATGGACAATATGGACTGAACGAGAAATAGTTGTTAGTGACGAGAGAAAAGGGTATCTAAAATCTGTCAGTTAGAGAATGTTCTGCCAAAACAATCATTGACAGATGAGGAAGAATAAATATACTTTATCCAATTAAGAATAGCGGGGAAATTATGAAGAATTGTTGTGATGCTAAACTATTAAAAGAGCTTGCCCAAGCGAGAAAGATAAAAGATGTAAAACTGCAGGTGAAAGTTTTGGAAGCGTGTGTTTCAGACTGTTTTGCAAAGAGAGAATATCAGGGATCTCTTATATATTTGGGTGAAATCATCAAGCTTTTGGAGCAGGAAAATAATTTTGAATCTTTAGTGAATAAAAAGAATCAGTATGGAAAGGTATTGATGTTTTTAAGCCGGCCTGTAGAAGCCAGAGTTCTTTTTGACGAGTCGATAGAAATCTGTAAAAAGCACGGCTATGAGTTATTATTGGCAGATGCAATTTGTACTGTGGCCAAGCTGTACCGTGATTCCGGCAATTTTGAGGAAAGTCTTACCTGGAATTTCAGAGCACTGGAGATTTTTGAGAAGAATATGGAAATTATCAATAATTCTTCGGGTACAAAAGGGAAGGATGATTATGCCAGTACATTGGAGAATATCGGGATCATCTATGGTCAGATGGACTGTCAGGAAAAAGCAAAGGATTATTTACTGAAGGCACATGACATATTTGTATCAACAGGGATGCATAAATCTATCATGGGAGTCTTGATCAATCTTGGAGTGATACACAGCAAAGATGATCCGCAAAAAACTATTGATTATTACAATAAAGCTATGGAATATACGAAGCTTATTCCGAATTCAGATAATACTGTCGCCATATTGATGAATAATATCGGGGGCACCTACGAAGATATAACAGATTATGAATCAGCTTTGAAGTACTATTTTCTAGCCAAGGAAATGATGGAAAAAGGGCAGATGCTCAAGTATTTGATGCAGACTTATAAACATATCGGAACTGTTTTGTCTAAAACCGGAGATAATGTTCAGGCTGTGATCTATTTTAACAAAGCGATTGAACTCGCAGAGAAATTTGGTATTGAAAACGAATTAGAAGAAAACTATGTTTTGTTAAGTGAATTATATGAAACTCAGAAGGATTTCAAAACAGCTTTGGAATATGCCAGAAAGAGTGCAGTATTGAAAGCCAAGATCTTCAGCAGTGATCTGGCAGATAAGCTGGCAGGTTTGCAGAAAAAGTATGATGAAACTCATAAAGAACTGGAAGTGATCAAGAAACAGAATTCTCTGATCTCTGAAGCTTTGAAGAAGAAAATGAATATGAATTTCATCGGGACAAGTCCTGCGATCAAGAAAGTACTTGATCTGGCATTAACCGCTGCCAATCATAAGGATACGAATGTTTTAATAACAGGTGAAAGCGGAGTGGGTAAGGAGATTATTGCTCATATTATCCATTATGCCAGTACACGTAAAGAATCACTGTTTGTACCAGTAAATTGCAGTTCTATTCCTGAGTCTATGGCTGAAGCAGAGTTTTTTGGATATGTGAAGGGCTCTTTCACAGGATCGAGTTTCGATAAGATGGGGTTTTTTGAAGAAGCAGATAAGGGGACTTTGTTTTTGGATGAAATTGCTGATACGATACCTCAATTACAGGCCAAGTTTTTAAGAGTGCTGGAAAACAAACAGGTGAAAAGACTGGGTGCCAAGAAGGCTGTAACAGTTGATTTCAGAATCATTGCTGCTACCAATAAAAATATTGA
>CAYQPF010000111.1:0-15876 GCA_964419225.1 uncultured Candidatus Cloacimonadota bacterium
ACTAGCCAGCAGGTGTTGATAAAAGGCATTTCTGACTTCTTTATTCGGAAAATCAAGTTCATATCTATTAAATTCAGTTTTCCTTTTTATGGTTAAATACCCTGTTTGAAACATGAGTGAAAAAATATCCAGATCTCTCAAGTCAAATTTATTGAAGAAACTTTCTGTTACTTTCATCTGGCTGATAGTATCGGGAAGGACTTTCTTGTTTTTAATAAAGTCAACCAGGAAGGTGGGAGTACCTGAGTCGAACCAATAGTTTTTGAATTCTTTTTCAGCGAGGAAATTCAATACAGAGAAGGGGTTATAAACTTGCTTTTTGCCATCAAAAGAATAGCCGTTGTACATTTCTTTAATTTGCAGAATGAGTTCATCTGAAGAAAGACAAAGGTGTTCACTTACTTGTTTAAGATATTCGGAGTAATAATGAATAATTTCGTTTTCTGTATAACCGAGAATTTCAGAGTAATTTGCATCTCCGGTAAGATCCTTCAGATTATTCAAATCCGAGAAAATGGATACTTTGGAGAATTTGCTAACTCCGGTGAGAAAAACAAATTTCAAATAGCTGTCCATCGGTTTGATCACGGAATAGAAATTCTTGAGTGTTTCCCGATTTTCTTCAGCCCGCTCAAGATCTTTACCTAAATAATCTATGATAGGTTTGTCATATTCATCAATGAGAATGACAACCTGAGAATTGAATTTTTGGTATAATCCTTCGATTAAGGAAATGAACATTTCTTTGGAAGTACCAGAAGATATGTTTTCAACATTATACAGAGAAGCATTACTTAAAACAATATTTTTAAGGGCAGGAATCAGACCCTGTTCTTTATAATCAATTTTGCTGAGATCAATTCTGATAATGGGATACTTTTGCCATTCAATTTTATCATAAATCCAGAGTCCTTTAAAAAGTTCTTTATTCCCGGAAAAAAACTCTCCCAAGGTGCTGACTAACAAAGATTTACCAAAACGTCGAGGTCTGGAGAGGAAACAATATTTGAAAGTAGTGATCAAATTGTAAAAAATTTCAGACTTATCTATATAGATATAATCATTCTCTCTGATTTCTTTATAATCCTGAATTCCAAGAGATAGCTTTTTCACTTTAACCTCCACCAGTAAAAAACTAAAGACATTATAATTATCTTGATTGTAAAGTCAAGAATTGTCCTCTCAAGAAACTAATAGCCTAGAATACCTTTAGGCAATTGTCAGTAAAGTTAAGTAGAGTAGTTGTTTTTTTGCGGTTAAATTCCAAAGGTGGAAAAAGGATTAAGATTATGTGATATAAGCATAACCACATAAATATTTATAATATAATCAGATTGATTTCAAAGTGTATAGAAATTTATGGATGTTTAATAATAATATTTCGTCCTACCGGACGAGGATTGGTCGTCATTCAAGCCTGCAGCTGAAGAGTCTGTGCAAAAATGAAGAGAGAAGTGTACAATAAGCAATTTTGATTATTTACACACCCCGTCAGCTTCGCTGCCACCCCTCTTGATAGAGGGGAATTAAATGTTTGACAGATAGTATGTTAGCTAACCATATTCAATAGAATTTCAGGAACTTCTTTTAGAGAATCGTAGGTTAAAACCTGCGAAATAACCGGATAAATCCGGCGTTCCATTAGTTTTTTCACAGCCTCTGAAGCTGCAGGCTATACATCTTTAGTCCTACGGACTATTTTGAGAAAATACTGAACAACCGATGTATTGAATTAGTCCTTAATATAACTTACAAATATTTATGGGTCTTTGCTTTACAAAAAACAGGAGAGTATATGTGATTCCTGATTATCCTCCTTGACATTAAGTAATAACCTTAAAGATTTGCTACAAAATAATATAAAAATAAGGAGAGAAACATGAAACTTTCAACAAGAGCAGTAGAAGTTCAGGCTTCGCCTATCAGAAAGTTAATGCCCCATGCCAATGCAGCCAAAAGTAAAGGCCTGAAAGTATATCATTTAAACATCGGACAACCCGACATTGAGACTCCCAAAGAAATGTTGGATGTATATCACACATTCAGTCAGAAGGTTTTGGAATATGGTCCATCACAAGGTCTGGAAGAATATCGTAAAGGTTTGGTTCGTTATTACAATAAATGGGGAATCAGTCTGGAGACTAATGATATCATTGTTACAACAGCCGGATCAGAAGCTATTGTTTTTGCTATGCTGACTACCTGTGATGAGGGTGATGAGATAATTGTTCCGGAACCTTTCTACACTAATTATAATGGATTTGCGACAATGTCGAGTGTGAAGATAGTTCCTTTGACAACTTATGCAGAAACCGGATTTGCCTTGCCTGGAAAAGCAGAAATCGAAAAAGTAATTACTCCCAGAACCAGAGCAATAATGCTTTGTAATCCTGGCAATCCAACAGGTTCAGTATATAGCAGAGAAGAGTTGGAATTGATTGGAGAAATTGCTAAAGAACATAATTTGTTTATAATCTCTGATGAAGTATATAGAGAATTCACTTATGATGGGTTAAAACACACCAGCATACTGGAAATCGAAGGGTTGGAAGACAGAGCGATCATGTGTGACAGCATTTCCAAGAGATATAGTGCCTGTGGAGCGAGAATCGGGTGTATTATCTCACGCAACAAAGAACTGATGGAAGCCTGTCTCAAATTTGGACAAGCCAGGTTATGTCCTCCTACTATCGATCAATTGGCAGCTAATGCCTGTGTCGATATCCCAGATGAGTATATGAATAAAATAATTACCGAATATGATAAACGCAGGAATCTTGTTTTTGAAGAGATCCAGAAAATTGAAGGTGTAGTTTGTGTAAAACCTAAGGGTGCTTTCTATGTTGTAGCAAAACTTCCTATTGAAGATGCAGAAGATTTTACAATCTGGTTACTCAACAATTATCAGGTTAATAACGAAACCGTGATGGTAGCTCCTGCAGAAGGTTTTTATGCAACCCCTGGACTGGGAAGGAATGAGTTGAGAATTGCTTACATTCTGAATGAAAATGATTTAAGAAAAGCCATGCATATTTTCAGATCCGGATTGATTGAATACTTAAAAAAATAAGAAAAAGATATACATTTAAAAACCCGCTCAGGCGGGTTTTTTTATTTCAGGGTGAGAAAATATGCCACAATTATTAACAGATTTATGATTCAATACTGAGGTTTAATATTTATCTTTTCATTATAACAGAAAAATAGAAGGCAGTACCTTTTCCAAATTCACTTTCCAGCCAGATCTTACCATTCATTAACTGGACTAATTGTTTAGAAATGGCTAAGCCAAGACCTGTACCTTTATACTGTTTGGTGATTGAACTATCAAGTTGTTGAAATGCGTCAAAAATCAAAGTGTACATTTCTGTCGGAATTCCAATGCCGGTATCCCTGACATAGCAAATTAATTCACAATCATCAATACCTGGTTTTTTACAGGTAATACCGATACTTACAGATCCTTTTTGAGTAAATTTTAAAGAATTATCTATCAAATGAGAAAAGACTTGTAAGAGGAGGTTACTGTCACCGAACAGAACTTCGGGAATTTCTTTATCAATTTGCACATTAAGCTCTAATCCTTTTTCGGCAACAATTTTCTCCATTTGGTGAACATAACTCTGGAATTTGTCTCTTAAGGAAAAGTACTGATTATTCAGTTCCAGTTTGTTAATTTCAAAATCAGCATACTGTAAAACATTATTAATCATAGACAGTAATTTTTCGGATTCTGTACTCATTATTGCTAAAAAATTCTTCTGTTCATCGTTAATAGTTGTTTCTTTCAATAAACTCAAACACCCCATAACTCCATTTAAGGGGGTTCGCATTTCATGACTCATATTAGCGAGAAATTCTTTTTTAATATTATAAATCGCTTCATTATTTCCCCGTGAAACTTTTGCAGCCAGTTCAGCTTGTTTTGTGCTAGTAATATCACGTACAATACATATGCACTCTGTTCTTTCGTAATTGATAAATCTGGCTTCGTAAAATGTTTCCCCATCTTTTCTAAATAGAGGGAATTCTATTACTTCGACTGATTTGTAATTAATACAGGCATGCAGTGCCAGCAAAATTGATTTAGTTACATATTCCGGCAATATTTCGGTAATTCTCCGACCGTAGATAAAAACATTGGGGTTGAAAACATCAGAGAAGAAATTTTCACTTTTGAAATCGAGTACTAATCCTTCGGAATCAATGATAAAAATAAAATCCGGGAATGCTGAAAATATAGCTTTCAACTCCATGGTTGTTTTTTTGAGCAGTTCTTCGGCCCATTTTTTATCGAGGTTTTCCGATTTTAACTTTTCATTGATCTGAGCCAGATCAAGGGTTCGTTCAATAACTCTGTTTTCGAGTTCCTGTTTTGATTTAAGGATTATTTCCTCGGCTTGTTTTCTGTCGGCAATATTTCTAATAACTCCTTCAATCCCGTCAAATTTTCTATTCTCTTTAAAAACCAGATGTGCACTAACTGAAGCCCAGGCAAAAATGGCAAATTTGCTTCTAAACTTAACTTCATAATCATTTACTTCACCTTTTTCCTGCAGTTTTTCAATGAATAATTTTCTGTCTTGAGGAAAATAATAAAGCTGTTCTGCATATTGGCCTAAGAGATCAAGTCTTTTAAACCCGGTATGTTTTTCAATAGATGGACTGATTTCAGTTAATATTCCTTCAGAATCTGTTTTAAAATAGACATCCTGTACACTATCAAAAATGTTACGATATTTTTTCTCGCTACTCTTTAGTTCATTCTCAAATGTTTCAATATTATCTAAAAGATAATTAACATTAGTAACAAGAGAATCTATCTCTGTTATGCCAATTTTTCCCAACCGTTTGTTCAAATTAGTACTTATTTTGCTTACATCCTGAACAAAATATCTTAAAGGCTTAATAACATATCTTGTTGTAAGATAGTGTTGGACAAAGATGAATACAATTCCTAACAATAAGATTACTCCAAAAATTACCAAAATCATTTTTATTAAAATTGCATGTAAAAATCTGGGAGTAATAACTTTTAAAAAATATACCGGGTTATTTGTCAGATCAAATAACTTACTATAAGTATATATTTTATTATTTGTTAACACAGAATAGGTATTGTCCTTGGACTGTAAATTATCTCCAGACTGTGCGGTTAATTCTTCTAATTCTACTTTTACATTTGATGTCTCAGTTATATGCTGTTGCAATTCATTATCCAGAAATCTTCCCATAATCAAGTATCCATTGGCAGGAACTTTTACATCTGTTTTTTCAATTGCATGCACTGCTACACAGAAAAGGCCTTCTGGTAAATTAACGAATCCGCTTACAGCATTTTTCCGCGTTGTTATCAGATTTTTCTGTTGTTTAATAAATTGCATTAAATCACTGCTTATAGTCGTGCTTTCTTTACTATTCAAGTCAAATGATTTACCAAAGACAAAATCCAATTGGGTGTCATAAATTCCGATAAAGTTAACATTTAACTGAGTAATTACATCATTGGTAATATTTGTTTCCAGAAAGTTCTCATTACGAGTGTTAAGAAAATCATACATATCATTCCAAACACTCCAATCTGCGGCTAAACTATTCAATCTGTCGAATTCATTGGACAGAGATTTATTGGCAGCTTTGAGATTGTTTTGACTTTGGATAATCTCCAGATTAGTGACCATTTTGCTGACAGTGATTGACATGATCAAACTCAGCAGCACTACAATCAAACCTGTAGCGATTAAAAGGATAATAAAGAATTTTCTTCTAATGCTCATATTGAGGGAAAGTTCGTTTTAGCTGCCAATATCCCATGGGCAGTGGCATAGGTTATTGATCTGGTCCATCCGGAACAATCACCAATAAAGGAGATGCCAGGATCATAGTTATTGTTGAGTTTATTACTATAAAATTTGACTTCAGTTCCATAAAGCAGATTATCTTTAAAGGTAACACCGGGTACTACTTCATTTAATGTTTCCAGAAAATCAATTATTGATTTAGAAGTTTTAGAGGGAAATACAAGATTCAGGTCACCCAGGATGTATTCTGATGAATCAAGAGTAGGGATTACTCTGTTTAAATATTTAGTTCGTTTCGAATTCTTAAAATCATGGTAAGTTTGTAAGATAACTTTGTTTCCACCAGCTAACACATTCGATAATTTGGCAATATAAGAGCCATAACTAATGGGGTCATTGAAAGGTTGAGTAAAGGAGTGGGTAACCAAGATAGCAAAATTTGTATTATCTGTTTTTTCATCCTTTTTCGCATGTCCATTCACAGTAACAAAGTCATCATAATGTTCTGTTACGACAAATCCGGAGGGATTATTGCAAAAAGTTCTGACAGTATAGCCGGTTTGTGCTCTCATTCTTACTTTGAATTCATACATTTCGGTATTCAATTCCTGAACAATATGGTTAGGTAATTCAAATCTGATGCCCAAGTCCACTTTAGTGTTATCCATGATGAATTGAGGTCTCTTGGCTAAAATTGTTTTAATTAACTTATGACCGCTACGGCCCACACATACATATGCTCGATCATAATTATAAGAGATTCCGGTTTTATCAACCATAGTTTTTTCTTCTGTATCCATAGAGGCAATTTCTGTATTAAAATGGAAAATCAAATTTGAATGAGTTTGTAGTTCGGAATATATGTTATGCAGGACATTTTTTAGTTCATCAGTTCCGATGTGCCAGAATTTGGCTTTAACAGGCTGGAAGCCTTTTTCGTAAAATTTATGATAGTATTTATCGTTAGTAAAAGATTCTCCAACTTCAATTTCAGATTGTGGGCAACTCACATTTTTTAAATAGTACTGAACTACTTCATGTTGAAGTTTTAAATCCAAGGGGAGATCTCCTCCCATTTCCTGTGAGACAAATAATTTTCCATCAGCTCTGATACCGGAAACACTGGTGGAATAAATATCCACGGCTTTTTCGAAAATATGTACTTCCAGACAGGTATTTTTAAATACTTCCAGTAAGCCCAGAGCTGCAGCACCAAAACCTATGATAGCTATTTTCATAAATACTCCAAAAAAAAACCCGGTTTTTTATAATAGAAAACCGGGATATATCTTCAATAACTGTCTTTGATTAGTTTTCTGACTCGTCTTCTGTTTCACTATCACAACAACAACTACTCTCTTCGCAAGTATCCTTTACTTCAATTTTTACAACAATTTCATACTTGGTAAGTTCAGGATAAAAATCTTCAATATATTCTCTAACAGTAGCTTCAAGATCACTGTTACCATCTAAAATAACCTGAGTAACACCTATGACAATAGTTAAGGTTTTGAAAGTAAGATTAATATTTATTTTGGGTTTTTCCCCCATGATATTATTTAAATAATCCGGCAAGGTTTTGCTGAGTTTGATAACAGTAGATACTTTTTTATAACCTTTGTAACCAAAATAACCAGCAGCAGATGCTCCCAGTAAAAACAGTAAACTTTTAAAGAATTTTTTCATCTCTCCTCCAAATTTAACGATACATTGCTTTAATTTTGCCCCAAGATCTCTGTTGATTGCTTACAACATTATAAGTAATGTCTGAATTTGATCTGGGATTTAAATTGAATGTGTTATTACAAAAATTAACTAAACCTGTGATGGCTTCGATTTTTGAAGATTGTTGTAATTGCTGTGTATTTGTAAAACTGCTAAATCCTGTCCTGATCAAACAATTTCCTGAACCATCATCGACCCAATTGCCTCTCAATTTGTTGCCAGATCTGGGTTCTACATTTTGAATTCGAACTAACACACTCTCATATGCTTCGTTCACTGTCAAATCACCAGAAGTAACTTTTAAAGGTTGGGGTTGACAATAATTATTGCGGACTAACTTAATAGAAGTGATATTGCTTAATTGAGTTAAACCGTGAAATTCTCTTACTTTCCCGACAACTTCGATTAAATCACCTACTTCATTTCCACCAGCAGTATTAGAGACAAAAATGCCTGACCATTCTCTGATATTGGGATCAGACATAAAAAAGCCATTTCCATTAAAACCGACACCTGTGATAACTCCTGTAATAGTTACAGTTTGATTTTGATAAGGAGATGGGTAAGTGCCATCAAAACCAGGGTTATCAGTCTGCTGTATCTCATATATACTTAGGGCATTTAAATTAATTAACAATACAAACAACAAAATACTCATCAAGGCTTTCATTTTATCCTCCATTTACCCTATTATAATAGATAAATCCTCTATTTCATGTCAAGGAAAAAAAACATTTTTTTACATTTTTATCAATATTTATTTGAACAATATTCACCAGATCTTCCTCTCCCCAACCACTTAGGTTAAAAGGTTAGTATTTATGATACTTTTCTCTGATTTTTTTCAGAGTTCCATTCTTCTCCAGTACATAGTAAGCATTTATCAATTTCTGCAGTTTAGTCTTATCCATTTGCTTGGACACCCCGAAATATACAGGTACTAAAGACAAGATATAGGCATTAATAACAAAGTCCTTGTAATCGGGATTCGTTCTAATCATATGAGCAGCAGCTAAATACTCATCAAAGTAACCAACAATTCTGCTGGCTGATAGTTTTTTGGGATTCAATTCGGAAAGACTTACAGTTTCAAAATAGGGAGCAAACTTTTCATCGGCAAGCCGGTCATTAAACTCTTTTGAGTAGAAAGCATCTTTCTGTATGCCAAAGGACAGTTCCCTGTTTTTGGCAATACGAACAAGATCATCGAGAGAATTGATCGACATTTTCCGGTCTTCTTTCCTGGTAATAATAACCATTTTTGCATCTCTTTCGGGACCTATCCATTCCAAAAAAACTGATCTTTCATCTGTTTTACTTAAGTTCATCATCATTTCTAACTCACCTGATTCGATATCTTTCAGAGCTCTGGACCAGGGTAATTCTACAAATTCCGGAGTATATCCTGCTTTTTTCACCAATGCGGAAGCTAATTCGACATCTATACCCGTCCAATTACCCTGAGCATCTTTATAATATTGGGGTGGATACGAGATAACGCGGATTTTTACTGTTTCTGAATAAGAATTTAGAAAAGCAAGGCTAAATAATATTATCAAGCAGATCCGAGAAATCTTACTCATACTACCTCCATTTGACTATAAATATACTTCCGGGTTTTACGTTGTCAAGCTAATTTCCAAAGATCTCAGGAAAAAATAGAGAAAATGTTCCAAATCCGCAGGCAAGTATTAAGAGAAGAGTAGGCAGTTGGCAGTGGGCAGTTGGCAGTGGAAAGAGAAGAGTGGGCAGTTTAACAAGCCAAATCGTTAATCACACTCTTCCAGAAGTTTTTTGGCATCAAAAATTCTGAAACTGTATGGGTCAGGCCAGGGGTCTAGTTCCAAAGATCTTTCTAAGTAATATCGGGCTTTTAGACGGTCTTTCATTAGAGAGTAATAATAACCCAAAAAGGATAGCAGTTCTGCATCAGGAGTAATTTTAGCAGACATGGATTCCAATAAAGATATAGATTCTGCAGTATTAGAAGATTTTAGATAAAGATCGTAAGACAATTCCACTACAGCATGAATATTATCAGGGTATTTAATAGTAGCACTTCTATGGATTTGTATAGCTTCATCATATGAAGAGTTTTCCCGATACAAGTTACCCAGTTCAATCAATAGAACAGGATGTTCAGGAAATAATTTTAGAGCATTCTTAAGGCAATTCATGGCTTCATCAAGAGAATCAAGGTATTTTGCTTTAAGACAAAAGGCTTGAACAATCTGTTCCTGATATGACTTCTGAGTAGTAAGACGTTCAATAAAATTCAGCAGATCAGGATCGCGTTTTAGCAGATCAGCTTTTGTGTTGGCGAACGCAGCAGGCAGGCCAGGTAATTTATAATCTGACAAATATGCTTCCACACCTTGTGCAAAGTACTCTCTTTCATTTGAATCTGCATACCAGTCAAGAGTGTATTTGCCTTTTTTGGCTTTGATAAACAAATGTTTCAATTCTCTGTTTTGTTCCGGAGTGAAAAGCCAATGGATGAGGTGTCCAAATTCATGAAAAGCCACATTATATTTTCCCGACATAACATCTTTTTGTTGAACTTTTTCACTACTCATATGGTAACCGCCCTGACCTCCCAGGTCGTCAACGAGTCTTTGATCAATTGATCTTGTACCCTTAGAATCCTGCAGAAAAGGGCAGTTCCAGAGAAGGTGATGCAAGTCCTTGAAATAAATTGTCGCACCTGAGACATAGAGAGGTTCCATAAAGTCTTTAAAGGGTTGGACATTTAACCTGATTACCTTTTTTAGATCTTCATCGCATTGCTCAAAATTAATAAAAACTTCTTTCAAGTAAGGAATTTCAGCAGGAGCAGTTTTCCTAGAATAATTCATTTTGTAGTGTTGAATTAAAACATTATGTTCATCTTTAAGTTTGGTCAGTGCTTCGGCAATGTAGTAATGAGCCAGACCATAGTTTGGTTTTAATCTGAGAATTTCGAGACTGTAATCGATACATTTGTAATAATTACCAAGATGATATTCAGTTGCTGCGATCAATTTTAGTGTCTGTAGATTGACCGAATCTTTGTGATGTTCAGTTAAAATCAAGTTTTGTGCTTCTTTAAACCGGTTTTCTCTTAATAAAGAATCAGCCAGAATCAGTTGGGAATTATTGGTGCTATCTTCATCATAAGTTGCGGGAGAATATCCGCGGCCCAACAGGTAATTTGCTTTAGAATTCAAGGGATTCGATTTCAAAGCTTTAAGTAAATATTTTGAACCTTCAGCAATATCATGGTTATACATACATAAGAACATACCCATTCCGGCCAGAGCATCTGAATTGAGAGGTTCTATTTCAAGTACTTTGTTTATTAACTGCAAATAACCGGCATTGTCTCTGTTTTTTAAGGTTGCTTCAGCCAGATTCAACAATGTTTCAGTATTTGTTGGACAGACTTTTAAAGCATTTTGCAGGTAATTCAGAGATTCGCTGATTCTGGAAAAATCAAGGGCTATGAGTGCTTTACCATTAAGAGCACTAATATATGAAGGATTTTGAGCAAGAATATCACTGTAAATACTATCTGCTAAAGCATAATTCATCTGAAATCGAGCCCAATCTGCAACAATACATTTTAAATCGTTATCACTTGGCTTAGAGTCAGAAATATCTTGTACAACTATACTCAGATCATAGTATTTACAGTTATTTTTAAGAGAGGTACATTTTTTGATTAGTTCATTTTTATTTATAGCATCAATGTCAGTCATACTTTCAAGTTCCCTATTTATCTTATTATATTTTATAGGCAGGATCATTTCCTTATTTATTGCTAATAAGCCGATGTAGAAACTTATTAAGAGCAATAATATAATCAAACTCTTTTGCATACAACTTTTATCATGAATGTACCAAACAGCTATTTCTTGAGGTCCTTTGTATGAGCATTAGTTAATATTAATTCATGATTTTAATGCCACCGAAGATAGGATAACCTTCAATAATAATAGTTTTATTCTCATCTTTAGGATCAGTATTTTGGGTTTGATTGTTTGTACTGCCGAAAATGGAAGCTCCCTCTACGATAATTTTCCAGTTAGAAGGGACAAAAACAGTGATACCACCGAATAATGCCACGAGGTCGAGAGATACTCTTGAGGTATTGATCTGTGTGTCACGAAGATCAATTTCAGAGGAACCAAAAATTGTCACTACATCACCGCCAAGGAAGTTTTGGGTTTGTACTTTTGTTTTGAAGCCCGAGAATATATTCACATGATTGACAGAGTCTTGGGTGAGAGTTTCGGTGGTCATGCCATCGAGATCATTTGCATCATGGGTAAAGTGAAAGAGTTTTCTTTTAGCCGGGATGATTAACCAAATACCCATTGTTATGAGTAGCATAGGCCAAAGCAATTCAAAAAAGTCAACCGGTATCAAATCCAGATTGGAGAATATAGCTCCAATACCGAAAATCACTAAAAACATAGACCAGAATTTTGATTTACCATGTTCTCTTAATCTGTCCATTCCCCAAAAAACTAAGACTATCGGCCAGAATTTGCCGAACACATTCCAAAAGCCAAAGTTAAGGTTGTCCAGCATAACGGTAAGCCCAAGCAATACTAAAATAATCCCCAAAAATATTTTGGTTTTCATGACTCCTCCTTAGGAAAAACTGAATACTAAAATGACATGATTATCTGTTCTTGTCAACAGTACATTTCGCAAATATTGCAATATCATCGGAAATTTCACATTCTATTTCTCCAAATAATGAAATTGATTGACAAGTCAGCACACTAATAACTGTAATTCTGTATTAGTACACAAGGGGATTAGGATGAATTGGTATATATATGTTTTGCAGAATTACGCGGTGTTTTTCGGGAGAGCTTCCAGACAAGAGTACTGGATGTTTTATTTGTATTCTTTTTTACTTAGTATTCTGGCCACAGTGCTGGACAATTTTTTGGGAACTTTTTATTTGATCAGCACACTATATACACTTGGTGTATTGATTCCCTCTTCCTCTGTAACGATCAGAAGACTGCATGATATTGGAAAAAGTGGTTGGTGGTGTTGGATTAATCTCATACCTTTAATTGGATTTATCTGGTTCTTTGTCCTTTTATGTACAGAGAGCGATCCGGGGGACAATGAATACGGAGAGAGTCCATTATACTAAAATCCAGACATCTGCAAAGAAAGAAAAGGGATGCTTTTAGAGAATTATTAACAAAGATAGGCAGGATAAACAGGATGTAAAATAATTATGAATGGTGAATTGAAGGAAATTTGGTAGAGAGTTGATAAGTTTGCGGGGTCATTTGATAACTTAATATGTCATGGTCATTTTTTTTAATAACACCTGATAAAGCCAGTGGCAAAATGTATTCCATTGTGATATGTGTAAGTAGAATCGTTAAACTGTCATACAAAAAAATCATCAGGGCAAATACAAAGATTCACCCTGATAAGAAAGTAATTGGTACTACTTTTTCTTGAGTACCCGTTTTTTGTTTTGATTATCTCTAATTGCTGCTTTCGCTGATTCTGTAGTTGCAGTTACTCTGTAAAAGGCTCTGTTTTCGGTTACCGGTATAGGATAAGATGTGTTTGTAACTGTTGTCACATAGGTAAAAGTACCATCAGGAGTTGCAGATTTGTAGATCTTATAATTCAATGCATTAGGAATAGCGGTCCAATTAAGTGTCAGATTTCCGGCATTATGGGAGATTGTTACAACAGGAGCGGAAAGAATCCCTGTATAAGCTTCTTTGAATATGATATTATCAAAGTAGAACTCATATCCTGCAGTATCAATCATCTGAATTTTGACATGAATTGGAGAGGTTTGGTATGCAGATAAATCTACACTGGCATTTTTATAATCATAGTAGTTAGGTGCATTAGTACCTGTCTGGGCATCAATTCTGGTCCAGACAGTTTGCCAGTTAAGAGAATCCGTGGATACCAGGACATTCATAGTAGCAGACTGCCCATCATTATAGTGGATCCATTGAAATTCCATTACCGGATTAGAAAGATTCTGGAGATTTACAGGCACAGATACGATACTGCTCCATCCATCGCTATATAACATCAGCCAATTACTGTCTGAGAAGTAACCTGTTTGTTCGTAGTAAGAATTAGGATCAATGGACCAGTAAACAAGAGGCCAGGTTTCAAAATTCGTAATAAAAGGAAAATGTTCAATCATAGCAATGCTGTAGCAAAGTGGAGAAGTCGGAGCAGATAAAACATTGGACACAGAAGTTCCGCTAAATCCGGCTGAAGGATTTGCGGCTACTCTGGGAGTTGGAGAAGTGAGATCCTGTGCTACAATAAAGTACTGAATACTGTCCTGTCCAATTACTTCGGTTTGGAGCTTAGTATAATCTATCAGAAAATTGAAGGGCGAACCGGAACTGGTTGTTTCCACCCACTTCCAACCGTTGACAGAACTGTTGTTTGCTCCAAACACATTTGCATCACCGATTTTCTTGAAATACAAACGAGGTTTTGCAGTTGCAACATCGACACCATTCCAGTCATCTGTGATCACTGCTGTTACAGAAGGATTATCTGTTGAAGAGACATAAACAAAGGGAGTAACTGTGATTGCAGGTGGTAGCAGATCAGCAATATATCTGTCTTCATAAGCACCGATAGAAGGGGTTGTCAGATGTCTGGTGACATTCAGAAAATCTGTGGTAATACCAGGAATTGGAATTCCAGAATGCCATAGAGGAGATAAATTCCAAGGTCTGAGATCTGTGTCAGAAACAAAGTTTGGATTTACATTGAGGGATTGCTGGTTTTGCCCGAAAGCTGCCTTGAACTCGTCAAAGGTATAATAGCTATTATTATTTAGCCTTCCGATCGGCCCGTTCTGAGAATAGTAGAGATTATTATTTATCACGGTAAAGGCAGACATGGGAGCACTGCTGTACATGGCTGTATTATAACTATTATACCAGGAGTCAGAAGCAAAAGTAGAGTTAACTAATACATTGTTAACCAGGTTGATATTAGTTATTCCAACAGCGAAATTAGTTGGAATTGAGTTGTAAACAGAGCTACCAGTTAGGTTAATCGTATTAAAATATATGTTATAGTTACTGCCTGATCCATCACAGTATAATCCAACAAAATTATTGTAATCCGTATAAATCAGATTACCATAAATAAGGTTATTATTCAGGTTGATAGTATTGGAATCTTTTGTCCAGATTCCAATTTTACCAAAATTAGTAATTCTGTTTTTGGAAATTGTAAGATTTGAACAGTTCTGCGATTTTATTGCGGTTGGGTAGCCAAAACTACTGGCATTGAAATACTTGATTTTCTCGACAATATTTCCTGAGATCAGAGAGTTATTAGTATATGTTGTGGATATTCCAATAGCTCCAATTAATAAAGAATCTGTTGCTTCAGGAAAATAATTGTTGGTAATTGTTAGATAATTATTCATGTTAGTGCCAGTAATTCCCTGACTGTAAATACCTGTATTCAATTTTTGGAAGCTATTATTGCTTAGTGTGATGTAATTGTTTCCATATCCATTGAGATATATTCCATAATTACTAACATTGTAGGCATTACTATTACCTTTGATGTTAGTATTAAGCACTGAGCAGTTATTGGAATTGTTATATATAACAACGCCGTGTCCCGTAGTTGCTTTATTCCAGATAGTCAGGTTTCTGGAAGTACCTCCAACTGTATTTGAACCATCTATGATGAAATTGATAGTTGTACTTGTTTTGATCAGACCGTCTCCGCTAACAATCCCGGTAATAGTTGGATTAACCCCCGCAGCAGGTTTGACAGTCACTGTATAATTTGCTTCTTCGACTGCAAAACGATTGATCTGAGCGATATTGTTATCTGTGATATCACCAGCAATACTCAGAATTAGGTTACTTGTGAGTACACCGGTCATGATATCTGCAAAAGCTGTACGCAAATTGACATAATCAGGATTAGTACCGCCTACTATTTTAGTTCCACCAAAGCTTTTCCTGATAAGATAAGAAAAAGGTGTAGTTGGTAGAGCAGATATGACAATCCCATTGGAAGAGCTATAAGAAGCAACTGTTCCTAAAGCAGGATAAGTACCGACATTAGGAATTGGAGCATTATCCTTGGCTAAGACAAAGTATTGAATAGTATCTCCCACAGTGACAGGATTCGTGCCATAATTATATAATTTGCTGTAATCTATGGTGAAGCTGAAGGGAGTTGCTGAGGAAGTTGTTGCAACATATTTCCATCCGTCAGTAGAAGAATCGTTAGTTGAAGGAATGACATTCGCATGTCCTTTCTTCTTAAAATATAAACGAGGTTTATTATTAGAGGAAGTATCTACTCCGTTTTT
>CAYQPF010000112.1:0-15762 GCA_964419225.1 uncultured Candidatus Cloacimonadota bacterium
TTTTGCATCTGTTTCACTACTATCAGGTAATTCATTTACGCTCTGTTCAAGCCAGATATACTTTTGATCTTTGCATTTGAAACGGAAATCTGATACTCCGGTGGTTTTATGCTTTAGCATACTCTCATAAATTTTGATGATTTTGTTCTTATCTTCAGGATGGATATTGTTGGTAATAAAACCGGATTCCAAGCTTTCTGAGATAGTCCAGCCTGTAACAGTTTCTATTGCTTTATTGGCATTTATGATAGTTCCATTTCTATCGATGGTAAAAATAATGTCAGACATATGTTCCGAAATAATACTAAACTCAGCTTCAATTTCTTTAAGCTCTTTTTGTAAAGCTTTATCTGATGATAAATCCGTGTACATCCCATATACTCCAAGATTCATATCACTGAAATGAATTGGCGTTCCAATGATCAAAACATCCATTATTGTACCGTCTTTACGTTTTCTGATTGACTCCTTTTTGATTGTGTTATCCATTAAAACAGTTTTGGAAATTGTACTTGCTTCATTACATAAGTTCTCAGGTACAATCAAATCGTTTATTTTGCGGCCAATAATTTCTTCCTTAGTGTATTGAAAAAGTATTTCAAATTTTTTGTTCACATCTACTACCGTATCCTGATTATTCAGTACAACAATTCCCAGGGGAGAACTGTCAAATAATTGCTGGAAATAGGCCTTCTGGATATTTATTTTCTTTTCAGCTTCTACCTTTTCGCTAACATCTTTTATGAAAAATAATAAAGTTTGATGCTCATTATCATTGTGTAATATGGATATATTGATCTCTGCTTTAAAGGCATTGTGCTCATCTTTCTTAAAATCCAATTCTAAATGCTGTGTTTGACTCGATGAAACTAAACTCTTTATCCCTTCCATTAAAGAATTAACACTGTTATCTGAAATAAAATTAAAAATACTTATATTCTTCGCTAATATCTTGTCCTGACTCTCATAACCAACTAGTTTCAAAGCAGATGTATTGATCTCTTTTATTTTACCGGATAGATCTGTGAAAATGATTGAATCTGTTGTTGAACTGAATATCGTTTTCAACATATTATCTTTATTGCTTATGTCTTTCCGCAACAGTTCGATTTCGGATAAATCTTTTACTATCCCAATATATTTGTTAGTTGTCTTTGTATTGTCGTGGTAATAAAAATAATTCACTGAAGTTAAGGGATTATTAAATTTACCTGACCATATTACATTAATATTAAGATTTGTATTAGCTTCAGATTTATTAAGCAGTTTCAGCCCCGGACAAAAATCAGTTATTGGTCGATTAAGTATCTCACTGGTACTAAATGATAAAAGATCAGAAATCTTTTTGTTCGCAAAAGTGATTATCCCATTGTCATCTAATATGAATAAGCCATCCTGCAAATGTACTGTAAAAAACTGCTTGTACCTTTCAAAATCAACTAATGAATTCTCTTTTTCGTTTATAATTTTCATTTTCTTGCGTTGGTGTAGAAGAAGACCTATTATGATCGCAAATAAAATGATTACCAGCAAAATTCCCAATACTAAAAAATAGGGGGGAACCCCTTTCTCAATTGCTTTCATACTAAGAACATGATTGTTAATTGATTGAAAATAGAGAGATTGAGGATCTTTTTTGAGCTCTGTCAAAGTTAAATCAATTTGATTCAATAAATCTTTATTCTTGTCCTTCAATGTGGCATAAAGTAACTTCGTCGATTTTATGACAAGACCTGTCGGATGAACGTCCTGAACATTTTGATTCGCATATAATCTGCTGACAATCCCTAAATTACTATTATTTTTTTGGATATATTTAATTACTTCAGAATAGTCATTAAAAAAAACAGGAACAATATTTATATTCAATTGTGTAGAAAGATTAAGTAATTCCTCAAAATACACATCGTTTTTTACCCCCGCAATGGATAATCCATGCAATTCTATTAAAGACTTCAATGGGGATTTTTTATTTGAATAGATTTCACCCCAGTTTGAAAATACTGTTTCCTGGTTAAAATCATATTTCTTTGATCTTTCTTCCGAATAAGCAATATCAACCATCAAATCTATAGAGCCTTTCTCCAAATTATCCAGACATTTAGGAAAATCTGTATTCACATACTGTAATTTCCAGTTATTTTTTTTTGCTACATTTTCCAAAATATCAACAAATAACCCCGAAGGCTTGCCAGAATTATCGGTATAGACCATTGGCTTATTCTCATAAATACCAACTTTTACAATGTCTGAGTACATTCCGCTATATATAAATAGCAAAAAAAGAATAAAACTAGTATATTTCATGCTACATCCTCTCTCCTTAATTATTGCAATATTATTATCTTTAGGAAATAAAGTCAAAGTAAATTTTGTGTCTTTATAAAAAAAATGCTTTTTTTTTCCCAATTGCTCAATCCCCCAATCCAATAATCCCAACCTTGTTTCCTCAGTCCCATTTCCACTGCCTACTGCACACTGCTTACTCTCCCCTTAATACTTGCCTGTGGGTTTTAACTAATTTGTTACTACTCACCCCTCACAATTGATTATCGTAGATTTATCCAACAACTTTTTTCTTTACATTTTAATAATATTTCCTAAAATTTGTTCTATGGTAAATGGATAATCCTAAGATCCACTAATCCAAAAGGATAGATATGTTTATTAAAGATATTATTATTAAAAGGAAACCGACTGTTTCTTTTGAAGTTTTTCCTCCTAAAATGAATTTTGATCTCGATTCTCTTTTTAATACCATAGACAAATTAAAGGATCTTAATCCTGATTTCATTAGTGTAACTTATGGTTCAATGGGCGATCAACGCAATAAAACTATAGAAATTGCCCATCAAATAAAAAAACAGTTCAATATTGAAGCTTTAGCTCATTTTACCTGTATCCACTCCAGCGAGGAAGATATCGAAATGATGCTAAGCAGTTTGAAAATGAAAGGCATAAAAAACATCTTAGCTCTCAGGGGAGATCTGCCACCCAATTATGAATATAGCAAATCTAAATTCAAGCATGCGTCTGAATTGATCAATATTATAAAAAGCAAAACCAGCCTTTGTGTAGGAGCAGCCGCCTATCCTGAGGGTTATAATCTGGAGGAATCAACTGCTGATTCTCTGAAATGGCTTAAGTATAAAGTCGATTGCGGTACAGATTTCCTGATTACCCAGCTGTTTTTTGATAATGAATTTTACTATAAATTCTATGACAATTGCATTCAGCATAATATTAATATCCCCATTATTGCCGGCATAATGCCTGTTACCAATAAAAAACTGATCGACAAAATTCTCAAATTATCACATGCAACTCTTCCTAAAAAGTTTAAAAGAATTTTGGAAAAGTATGAGAACAACCCTGAAGCTCTACGGGAAGCCGGGATCTATTATGCTTGCGAACAGATAATCGACCTGCTTTCTTCCGGAGTTGACGGAGTTCATATTTATACAATGAACAAAGCTGAAACTGCCTATAAGATTATTTCTAATATTTCCACAATCAGAAACGCTGTCAGGAATGATTGATGTTACTCGATATTAAGGAAATACTTCGCTATTTAAACTATCGAAGTGAGACTGTCGATCCTCAAACTAATGAACTTATTCTCGAATGTAAGAAGGAAGTAGAAGAAAACTACTCTTCCCGCTATTCTTATAAACTTTTTGACTTGCATAAATCTGCAGATTCGATCAATCTTATTGGCAGTACTTTACATTTGATCGGCTCGGATATTGCCCGCCATCTCATGGACAGTCAACAATGCTATCTACTGGCTGTTACTCTTAATCCCTACTTTGAGACCAGAATCAAACATTATGAGAAATTTGATCTATCCAAAAGTCTAATCTTTGATGCATGCTGTTCAGTAGCTATTGAACAAGCTTGTGATGAAGTTGAAGAAATGCTTGCACTGGAAGCTAAAATTGACTTTTCCCTGGGCATAACTCCCCGTTTCAGCCCTGGTTACGGTGATCTTCCGATCACTATTCAGCCTGATATCTTAAAGATTCTGGGTGCTTATAAATTTGGTCTCACCTGTACCGAAAGTTTTATTCTGGTGCCCCGCAAATCCGTTACAGCTATCCTCGGCATACAAGCTCAACACTTACCGAAAAAATTCCATGACTGTGCCAACTGCAATCTTAAAACAACATGTACATTTAAAAAGGATATATTATGAAAGATGTTTTAGCTTTACTCGGTAAAAAAATCCTCTGTTTCGATGGAGCCATGGGTACAATGCTGCACCGCAGTGGTGTAGAACTGGGGACTATTCCCGAATTGGTCAATCTTAACCATCCTGAAGTAGTGGGCAAGATTCATCAGCTTTATGCGGAAGCCGGTTCTGATATTATAACTACCAACTCCCTGGGTGCGAACAGCCATAATCTTAAAAACAGCGGTTATTCTGTCGAAGAAATTGTCGCTGCTTCTCTCGATATCATCGATGAATATGCTCCGAATGCATTTAAAGCTTTAGACTTAGGTCCCATCGGCATTCTCATGGAACCTGTCGGAGAAATGGACTTCGAAACAGCCTACGAAATCTATAAAGAAGTTGCTGTCTATGGTGAGAAACATGGGGCAGACCTGGTTATCATTGAAACAATGAGTGATCTCTATGAAACAAAAGCAGCTATTTTGGCAGTTAAAGAAAATACAAAACTCCCTGTCTTCTGTACAATGACTTTCCAGGAAAATGGCAGAACCTTGATGGGGTCGGATATAGAAACCGCCGTTTATTACCTCGAAGCCCTCGGGGTTGATGTTGTCGGTGTGAATTGCTCACTCGGCCCAGAACAAACCATGTCGGTTATCAACAGAATGCTGGCTGTGTCTAATATCCCTGTCATGGTTCAACCCAATGCCGGATTACCTAAAGTCCGGGATGGCAAAACCTATTTCGATTATGAGCCTACCCGCTTTGGGGAGATCATCGCCCAAATGGTTGAGAGTGGTGTCTGGGTTGTCGGCGGATGTTGCGGGACAAATCCCGATTTCATTAAGGCTGTACACGAAGTCGTTAAAGACTTAATACCCAAGCCAATAATTCAAAATAATACATCTTTTGTCTGTTCATCTAAAAAGACAGTGATACTGGATAACAATATCACTCTGATAGGGGAGAGGATCAATCCTACCGGGAAAAAACTCTTGAAAGAAGCTCTCAAAAATAAGGATAATGTCTATATTCTCAGGGAAGCTCTTAACCAGCAAAAAGCCGGTGCCGATGTACTTGATGTTAATGTTGGTCTTCCCGGAATTGATGAAATCCGTGTTATGCAGGAAATTGTCCGGGAAATACAAAATACGGTAGATACACCGCTGCAGATAGACAGTTCAAATCCTGAGGTGATTTCAAATGCTTTAAGGATCTGTAATGGTATTCCTTTGATCAACTCTGTCAATGGTAAGCAGGAATCTCTAGAAAAAGTTTTGCCATTAGTTAAAAAATATGGTTCTCCTGTGATCTGTCTAACTCTTGATGATGAAGGTATTCCGGAAAAAGCAGAAAGAAGAGTGGAAATCGCACTTAAAATTGCTGAGACTGCCGAAGCTCTGGGAATCTTACGCAGTAAATTAATCATTGATACACTTGTTCTGCCGGCTTCTGCTACTCAGGAACATGTCCTGGAAAGTATTAAAGCGATCGGGATTCTCACCAGTATGGGATTTAAAACGAATCTTGGGGTCAGTAATGTGTCATTTGGTCTGCCTGGTAGAAAGATCATTAACCGTACTTATCTGGCTATGGCTCTTTATAATGGTTTGAGTACTGCTATTATCGATCCGCTCGATGAAGAAATGATGGCTACAATTGATGCTGCAAAAGTTCTGAAGAATATTGATAAAGGCTCTGCATTCTATATTGAAAAGTATAAAGTAGTGAAAACAACTGAAACAGTCAAAATTGTTAATGAGGATGATCTCCCTGGTAAATTGATAGAAGCTATCCTTCAGGGTCTAAGAGACAGTTCTCCGGATCTGACCAAAAAATTGCTCGAAATCAAAGAGCCTTTGGCGATCATAGAAGAGATCATAATGCCTGCTCTGGATATTGTGGGCAGAAAATATGAGAAGAATGAGATTTTCCTGCCACAGTTAATCCAGTCTGCTGAATCAGTTAAAAAAGCTTTTGAAGTTATCAAAGCCAAGTTGAGCAATTCCGGGCAAGCACAAGAAGATAAGGGCACAATTATACTTGCCACTGTGAAAGGTGATATCCATGACATTGGCAAAAATATTGTCAAAGTTCTTCTGGAAAACTACGGTTATAATATTATAGATCTTGGTAAAGATGTCTATCCTCAGACAATTGTCGATGCAGTTATTACCAATAACGCCAGACTTGTCGGTCTCAGTGCCCTGATGACTACAACGGTGACTAGTATGGAAGATACGATCAAACTGATCAAAGAGAAGGGTCTAACCTGCAAGATCATGGTTGGTGGTGCTGTCCTCAATGAAGAGTATGCCAAAAATATTAATGCTGACTTCTATGCCAAAGATGCACAGCAATCCATCAAATTTGCTGAAGATGTGTTTGGGTTTAAGTAATATTGAATACCGTGAGTAGTAGTCAGTTTAAGTTGCCACAATAAGCACAAAAGTGGATTAAGAATTATAGTGATTCATTAACTAAAAAAGGACGCCATCAAGCGTCCTTTTTTAATGATAACTGTCTCGTCACTAACAACTAACAACTAACAACTATTTCTTGTATTTTTCCTTCCAGAACAGCTTTGGTTCTTCCATCGTGGAATTATACAAATATTTCTCGATCTTCTCTTTTAAAGAATTATCGAATTCTTTTTTCACAGGATAGATCTTACCGTTCAAAACTCTCTTTAAAAGATTCAAACTAGCCTGATAACTTTCTTCGAGAACTCTGTTCGAAGCATATTTTGTGATATCTTTGCTGGTATGAATATGGAAAGTACCTTCTCCACCGAATCTTGCTACATTAACAGCTGGAACTTCATACACCGAGAAAGGAATACAGTCACTGCTGTAAATATCCAGAGAAGTCTTGAACATCAAGCCGGCTTCTTTTGCGGTTCCGTCAACATAACCAACCAGATCATTATTGCCCAGAACGATGAACTGGTGTGAGCCAAAATCATCACCTGACACATCCACGTTGATCACTAAGCCTAATCTTTCCTTGATTTCTTCCAGATTCTGTCTGACATGAGAGTAACTGCCTAAAAGTCCCATCTCTTCACCTGAGAAAAAGATCACTCTCAGACTTCTATATGGTCTGTTCTTGGCAAAATATTCTGCCAGTTTCAGGATGATCACAGATCCGGCACCATTGTCCAAAGCACCTGGTGAGGTACTTACAGAATCATAATGAGCTACGACATAGGTCAGAGTTTTCTCCTGTCCGGTTCCCGGAATATCCACTACCAGATTATAAGCTTTTCTTTTTTCCACTTTTTGTTGAATTGTAATCTTTACTTCTTTACCACTTAATTTAACAAGTTTCTTTGCCTCTTCATAACTTACCGTACAGCAGGGGATATAGCCATTTTCAAAGTTTTTCTGACGGTGAGATAAGCTTGTAGCTTCCCGCATAGGTCCGCAAATTGAGATATAACAGGCAATTTTGTTTTCCTTCATGGCATCCAGTGTTGCTCTGTTATAACCGTTAGTTAAAATAATCTTGTTTTCCCAGATCCCTTTTTGATGGATCAGGAAATCCGGACTGTCCAAAAATACCATTTCTCCGGTGATCACCATATCCTGATTCAACCCGAAAGGTTTGATCAGATATTTTTGCTGCCCGCATTCCAAGACTGCAGTACCGGTTTCAAATGCATTTAACTCAAATTCTTCTTCTCTCATTTCCAGATTTAAAGGTGCCAGGGTTTGCTTGAAATACTCTCTCGCCTTTTTTTCATCATCACTACCAGCGAGTCTTTCGTACTCAATGTTCTTTAAAGTTTGGAGTAAATTCATATTCACCTCATTTTTCTATATTTAGTACTTTTAATTTCTCATAGATATATTGTCTGGTTAGACCGGATTCCTTTGATGCCTGAATAATATTTTTCTGAGTTCTTTTCAATAATTGTTCAAAATAAAGAACTTCAAATTGCTTTTTTGCTGCATTATAATCATGTGGAAAGCTTTCCATTCTGCATACAGGTTGCTGATACAAAAGATATTCCGGAAGATCTTCTGCCAGGATACTTTGATCTTTACAAAGTGCTGAAGAATGTTCTATCACATTCTGTAATTCCCTAATATTCCCGTGCCAAATGGCATTTTTTAGCACATTCAGTGCTTCGTTGGATATTTTGTAACCTTTAACATTATTCTCTGTCTCGAATATTTTGAGAAAGTGATTAACTAATAAGGGGATATCATCCTTTCTCTCTTCAAGGCTGGGAACATGAAGTCTGATCACATTCAAGCGATAATACAAATCTTTACGGAATCTGTCATTATTTACTTCTTCCTCTAAATTTTTATTTGTCGCTGCTATTATTCTGACATCAATATCTATATCTTTTTCACCACCCACACGACGAATTTTCCTTTCTTGTAAAACTCTGAGTAATTTGATTTGAAACGGAAGTGAAGTATCTCCAATTTCATCCAGAAAGAGAGTTCCTTTATTCGCTTCTTCAAAAAAGCCCTTAGTATCTTTAACAGCTCCCGTAAAAGAACCTTTCGTGTGCCCAAAGAATAGGCTCTCCAACAATGTATCGGGAATAGCTCCGCAATTAACAGGAACAAATGCCTGATCTGCTCTTGAACTGTTACGATGAATCAGATCAGCTACCATTTCCTTTCCTGTTCCTGTGTCTCCTTCGATTAAAACTGTCGTGTTTAATCCTGCTATCTTCTGAATTAAATTTAATAATTCCTGAATTTTTAATGAATTACCCACGAAATTATGTCTGATAAATGTTGTGCTTAATCTCTTTTTCAGTTCTTTATTTTCATCAATCAAACTTCTTGATTTCAGTGCTTTATCTATAAAGGCAGGAATTAAATCTAAATCAAGAAAAGGCTTTTCTATTAAGTCAAATGCACCAGCTTTTATTGCCTGAACTGCAATTTTTACAGTTGCTTTTCCACTCATTAATATTACAGGGATGTCCGGATAATTTGTTTGTAGCAACTCTACAAACTCCAAGCCATCAACATCAGGCATTACTAAATCTGTTAAGATACAATCTATGGAAGTAGTATTGAGCGTCTCGGCAGCAATTGCTGTATTCGAAGCTGTAATTACATTATAACGGTTGCCTAATTTTAACTGGCATATCTCCAGACATTCTGGTTCATCATCTATAATTAAAATATTTGCTTTATTCATCAGGTATCCAGTTTAAGCATTTGTTCTTCACCATCATCATCAATGTACTGCTCCAAAACAGGAGCCTCAATCTCTCTCAATTTAGCAATTATATCAGAAATTCTGTCTATTTGTTTTTCTATAATATTTATCCGCTTCATAATATCAGGATCTAATTGACGTTCCTGAAGCATTTGAATGTTCCCTGTAATAATCATTAACGGATTATTAATCTCGTGATTCAGACTAACTATTGTCGCTGTTATCGCTGCTTTTTGCTGAGCTTGAATCAACTCTTCCTGAGTTAGTCGTAAATTTTCATTGATTTTCAAAATTTCTTGATTTTGCCTCTGAATTTTATCTACTGCCAGATTTCTGGAGAGAACTGCTGATATTATCGGAGTAATATATTTCAACTGATTTACCATTTCATCGCTAAATGTATTAGCTTTATCACTTCCAAAATTTATCACTCCTATTAAATCAGACTCAAGAATCAAAGGAACTGATAAAAAAGATCGCATGATATCTGCTGTTTCCCGTTCATTCTTGTGGAGATTATTTAACATGATGGATTTTTTTTCTTTGGCAATCCAGGCTGAAAAACCCTTGCCAAACTCAAAAGTTACCAATTCAATTAAATCTACAGCTCTACCTTTTTTCGCTACTAACTCAATCTTCTTCTTCTCATGTTCTAACATAAATATCGTAGCATAATCAAAAGGTACAATTAACTTTAATAAGGTAAAAATCCTTTCGAAAAAATAATCCTTCTTCTCAGGATTGAAGATTTGCATTAATTTAGCAAATCCGGCTATAATCTCAACATTTAAATTAGGAATCTCAATCTTACTTTTCATATTAACTCATTTTGATGATAAACTCGATTTCTCGCTGAGAAATTTGTAATTCTTTAGCTATTTCTTCAACTTCCCAGCCGTCATGATGTAGTTTCAAGATCATTTTTCTTTTGTATTCATCATCTCCAAAACCATCTATTTCTTCATCTTTTTGTTCTTCTGCCTTATTTGATGAACCCATAATTTTAAAATATTTGGATTCATCTTCCGCTAATTCTTCTTCTTCTTCACTATTTAGATTTTCAGTCATCAATTTAGGACTATCATAATCAATTTCATCATCGTTGGAAGTTGTGAAATTAGTTTCCTGAGGCTTTATGTCCAATTTGAAATGAGTTTTAGTTTCTTCCGGTGTATCGAATTTTTCTACAAATTTTTTCTTGATCTTGTCTTCGTGCTCTTTAACCATCTTATCGGTGATAGCAGGTTGGGACTTTTTTATCTTCCTGGTATAATATACAATAGTACCAAGTAGAATAAACAATGCCAAACCACCTGCGATAGATGCTGCCAGCCATAATTCCAGAGGACTTTTCCAGAAGTTGGTTTCTGCAGTTTTAACAGGATTTTCTAATGAAAGTAAACTTCTGTAATATTTGGCATTTGTTTCGTCACCTATAAATTCATACAGATCTACAAGTAAAGGATATGATTTTTTAAAATAGGGAGATTCCTTGTTGATCAACTTCAAATAACTCAAAGCTTCCTGGTTATTTTTGTTGCTTCTAGCTAATAATGCTAAGTATAATAACCGCTGATTATTATCAGTTGCATTCAGAAAATAATCCTGATACTTAGCAAAAAGCATAGTCGTATCTGCCATTGAGGCAATCATGTCAGGCTTCTCAGTCGAATCAGGTTTAGGTTCTTCCGGTTTTTCCTCTGGCTCTTCTTTTAATTCTGACTTCTTGGAAGCCTCTGCTTTTAGTGCTGCCAGTTTGTCTATCGGTTTGGCCTGAGGCTTTTCTATCTTCGTTACCGTTGCTTCTTTCTTGTTATCAGGTTTTATTGGAGTCTTTGTAACTTTGACAGGCTCTTTCTTTTCTTTAACTGGTTCTTTTTTATCTTTAACTGGTGCTACAACTATTTTATCTGCTTTGACCGGCTTTTCAACAGGGGTTCCTCCGCTTCTGAACTTCTCATAAGCAGCCTTAGCCTGTCCTTTTAACCCTTGCTTTTCATAGATTTTACTCCAGAAATAATAAATCTCTCTGTAATTTGGATCAATTTTCTCAATTTTTTCATATTCGGAAATAGCTTTGTCAAATTGCCCCGTTTGGTAATAATACTTACTGTATGAGATCCTTTCTTCCAAAGTTGTGGGATTGGGTGTACTGAATGTATATAAAATCAGAATAAAATTGTTGAAATCTACATTTTCCGATTTTTTTAAACTAACCTGTATCGGGGTATTGATTTTTACAGTTGTCATATTCCCGGATTGCTTGATTACAATAGAAGAAACTGTCTTGGAAAACTTGCTTATTGTCTTATTCTTGCTGGCATAGGATGTCCCGGAACAGGAAATATTTACTATATTTGAACCTGTATTATTGGATATATTGAACTCCGGTTTACCTTTAAAGACCATCGTCGTTTTTCCGATACTGCCCAAATCCTGATAGGTGACATTGATTAACTCACTGGCAGCAAATAAACTGCACACCAAAAACAGCATTGCTATTATAATCACTTTTTTCATATTTTTTACCCCTTTAATAAACAGATCTGAATAAGGATAAAAAATCCTCAGCCTGTTCCACTACTTCCTTAACTCTAACCATATAATACTCAGTGTCAATAATCATTTTGGATTGATTGTCAATCTTTTTCTTTTTTAAATTGATTAAATCACTGATTCCCTGCTGTAATTCTTTCTCTGAATGTGTTATATTCTCAGGAAAAGAGCTCTCTGTTAAATTGCATAAATAGTCAGCAAAATGGATAATTGCCGAATAATTGTACTCATAAGTATCTTCTAATGGTGAATGGTGAAAAGCTATTCCCATAATAATACTCGCCGGGAAATTCCAGCTGTCACATAACCACCAGCCAATTTGCGTATGATCAATAGTGATCCGCAATTTTTCGGCTACCAGGGATGGATATTTTTTTGTTAACTGTAATTCTTCAATTTCCAGATAGCGATCATGAAAATACTCATGAATCAACAGCTTGCCGACATCATGTAAGATTCCGATTGTAAAGATCTCATTCACTGCCTTAGGATAAATATCCTTACACAACATTTGAGCAATCAGTGCGACTTTCAGTGAATGACCCCAAAAAGCCGTCCTGTCAAATGCATCATAATAATCCTGATTATTGAACTGAGTTGACACCGAAAGACTTAAGGCCAAATTCGTTACGGCATCCATCCCCAAAAGGGTTATCGCATGCTGCACAGTAGTGATTTTGTTGGTAAAACCATAGTATGCAGAATTGGTTAGTTTTAGCAATTTAGCTGTCAATGCTTGATCTGTCGAGATAAGTCGTTCTATCTCAAATAGAGAAACATCAGGTTTGTCAATTATCTGTAACAACTTTGCCAGCACCATCGGTGCCGGTGGTAAGCTTATTACATGCTGCGTTAATCTCTTTATTTCCTCTATTTTTAACAATATTTTGCCCTCATATTTCTTGCCCCAAATAAAACTCTTCACTCTTTAAAAGTCAAGTAAAAATTCAAAATGTTACCATAGAGAGCGAGAAATGTGAACAGTCTCATTTTGGGAGGATCGCAGGATTTATTTATCTTGACAAAGAATTAAAAAGGAATATAAAATGAATTGTAATCAAAGAAAAAAGGAGGAGATTGGAGATGAGTGGAAAACAATTGCAATCAGGTCATGTTTTACCAAAGTGCTTGGAAACAGTGGAAAAAGAAAAATGTTTTACAAATCAGGCAAGAAACAAAAAGATTATTTCTGGTATTATTTATTTGGTTTTAATAATTGTATTATCTTTGAATTTGAGTGCTGAAACAGTAGTATTGAAGAGTGATATTCAGGATTCACAACCAAAAACAATAAAACAGTCTGATGGTACACTTACAGGACTAAGTATCGAATTAATGAAGCTGATCGAGCAAAATTCCAGTTACAAATTTTCATTAAGTAAAGATTTTGTTCCAACATCCAGGATAGAAAAAAACATATCTGATAATGTTTGTGATTTGCATTTTGGTTTTGGTAAGACAGATGAAAGAGAGAAGAACTATAGTTTTTCCAGTGAACCTTTATATGAATTGAAGTTTTTAATGATCTCAAATAAAGACGATAATGTTACGATTAAAACTGTAGATGATGTGAAGAAGTTGGGTCAGGATGGAGTTATTCTTACTATATATGGAACGAATACAGTAGAGTATCTGAAAAAGGACCTTGGATTAACTGTTGATGATGCAGCGAAAGAAATTCATGCTAATTTTGATAAGTTGCTTGGTAAAAGAGGAAGATTTTTCGTGTATAACAACCTTGCCGTTTTGTATGAAATGAATATCCCGAAATATAAGGGTAAATTCAAGACACAGCCACTGGAGTTAAAGAAGTTTTCACATTACATAATGTATTCTAAATCCACTCCTAAGAACGTTATAGCAGGTATTGATGATGTGATCAAAAAACTGAAGAAATCGGGAGAATGGCAAAAGATAACCAATAAGTATTTGAAAGAATAGCAATATAATCCAAACAGATGCGAGCCTAAAACAATTTGTTTTGGGCTCAATCTTTATATATTGATATTACGAATTGACAAAGGCAGAGCTTAAAAAATTTTCTCGTTAGATAAGTCCTCACATAACTATGATGAAAGGGGATTTATTATGCAGGAGAAAGTTTGATAAAGTTTTCTGACCAATTGAATAAAGCAAATTTATTAATTATAATTTTTGTGATTCACTTAATACCTCTGTTCTGTTTAGAAAGGTCAGTAGCAATATTGAATCTTTCTGAGAGAGTTGCCGAGAATGAAACGTCACCATATGCCGGATATTACTCCCTCAGACAGGCTTTGGAGGTAGCGGGTGTACCATTTATCGCAACCACCGATCCTTTTGAAACTACACAATATTCTGTAGTCATTATTTCTGCCAAGTTATACGGTAATACATTGACCAGTCCTGAATGGAATGCTTTGAAGACTTATGTCAGCAATGGCGGAACTCTGGTATTGAGTAATACTGAGTCCACCTGGATGAATAGTTTGTTCGGGGTTAACGGGTTTACTTCCAAGAATACCAGAAAAACGATGCTCTGGGATACAAATACAAATGATCCGACTTTATGTTGGTTTGATGATCCAAATGAAATAACGATAAGTCTGGCTCATGCCACATCAGCTACAGCACTTTTTTACACACGTGGCTATACTCTGAGTACAGGTACAGCAATCGCCAACTTCGAAGACGGGAGTACGGCAATAGTCAAAAATCAATATGGACTAGGTTACACATATCTTTTGGGTGTAGAATTCCGACAGATTATTTATCGGAATTTGGCTAATAAAGATGGCGATGCTCAAAGAAGATATGGAAGTATTTTCGAACCGACAACCGACACGTTTTTTCTTTGGTTACGGGAAGTCTATAATCAATCGGTTCCCTATGCCGTTTACAAGCATACTTCTCCTGCGAATTCGAAATCCTCAGTGCTGATCAGTCACGATGTGGATTGGGGTAATTCTTATACTTTAATGAATGAATTTGCTGCCTGGGAGGCAAAAAGGGGGATAACTGCCCAGTATTTCATGACGACGCATTATTTTAGTGATAATAATGATCGGGATTACTATACATCCGGGATTCCATATGTCAGAGCTATTGCTGGTTCTCAACACTCTGTGGGGAGTCACAGTGTCGGGCATTTTCATGATTTTGATAATGAAACCCATATTCCTTTGGGCAGCAGGGGTAATACCCGGGCTAATTATTCTCCGCATGAGAATAGCAGTCAGATTACCACAGGTGCTACGGCATGGGGTGAATTGGAAGTCTCTAAGAATCTTTTGCAAAATGATTGTGGAGCAAGTGTAAACAGTTTCAGAGCCGGGTATCTAGCTTTTAGTGATTATGAAGCAGAAGTATCCGAATCATTAAACTATGTTTATAATAGTTCACAAAGTGCTCCAGACGTTTTGACGAATTTTCCATATCGCATGATTTATCGAAATTCAACCAGTGCATTACCTTTACCTGTTTTCGAAATTCCTGTGAATACCTCTGACACACATTATTCAGGTTCACCTGATAACCTAAATTTCACACAGGCTTATGACTTATATCTGAATGACTGGCTGACAATTTTCGGAAAGTTAAGAGCTAATGGAGCTCCATTCTCTTTGTTAATTCATCCAACAATTCTCCTCAAACTGGAAGTGGAGAAGCAGTTTTATAGTCAGTTACCTTGGGATACGGCCGTTATTTCCATTTCTGATTATGGTGATTTCTGGAGAACCAGGCTTGAAGTAGATCCTGTTTCAGATCTTCAGCAGGATACATTGTATCTTACACTGCCTTCAGATTCTGTTTCTAAAAATTTAAGTTGGGTAGTTAAGAATGGATCAGCACTTTCTAAA
>CAYQPF010000113.1:0-15703 GCA_964419225.1 uncultured Candidatus Cloacimonadota bacterium
GGATTTCCCCAAAATAGTGGATTTGAATGCTATGATTGATGTCTATTATCAAGAGGGGAAATTTAAGGAGTGTTGGTTATTGGCTAACCAAGGAAATCTGACAAAAGCTGATACTTCTGTTGCCTTTAATCTTGAACAGGAAGGGATATTTTGTCATACTGTACGGTTATTTCAAAACAAGCCACTTGATCCAAAACTAATGAGTACTATTCTCAATAAATCCCGAAAATTCAATTCTGACGCACAGTATGGGATATACAATTCTATCAGTAAACACTTTCAAATTGATCAACCCTTTCCGGATGATAAAAATCGAACTAAACAACTGGAAACCTTAAAACGATTTGCAGAAGCATACCCTTTTATTGCAGTTTGGAATGATAAAGAAGCTTGTGAATATATAGTTTCTTTACCATATGAATTGTTAAAAGCATACATGATGGATGGATATGATTGTTCACTAAAACACTTGAGTGCGTCCGAAAAAACCGAATTAAGTTTAATCTATGGAAAGCTATGCAACACTTACAAAATTATGGCTAAATATGATGAATACTATAAAACTGCTTTAAAAGAATTCGCATTACCTTTGGAAAAAGGAAAAACAAGTGCAATTTTAAATCCTGAGAAAGTTAAAAAAGAAATTCGGGTTATAACTCTTTTGAAAGGATTTGAGACTGCTGTAGAAAAGAATAGTGCTCAGATCAGCCTTTATGCAGATTCACTTATAACTTTATGTGGTAAAGATTATTCATACAATGGACAGAACATCTACAGCAATGTCAAATTTGATTTAGCGAATTATTACATGCAAACTAAAGAATATGATAAAGCACTGATTCTGTTCAAAGAGTTGAAAGAAGAAAAAGAGTATAAAGCTATCTCTGATGTTATAACACAATATCAGTACAGAGGTCCCCTTGTTTCAATAAATGCTGAAGCAATTCTTCCCCTGCAAACTCTCTACTGTTCAAATAAATTGGATTTAAAAAAGGGCAGGGAATTATGTCTGGAAGTACTTGCGAACTATTCGGATTATGTCGATGCATATTATAGGAGAGATGCACTGGGAATGCATTCCATCAGCTTATATTTGGATGCTTTGCAAGATAGCTGTCAAACAGAAGAATATGAACAAACAATCAAGGAGTTTACCGGAAAAACAACCAGTAGAATAATCCGGGCACATCTTTTGACAAAGCTCGCCGAATATTATCAGGAAACAAAGAACAATACAAAGGCTATCGAAATCTGGACCAAAATAAGAAAAGATTTCCCTTATGATTATTATTACAATTCCCATGATGTTCCAGTAGCAGAGAGCCGATACTTTCAGGTTGAAGCTCTGGATCATTTAATTGAACTGAGCAAAGCTGATCCGGTGCAAAAGAAGAAGCTTGAACAAAAAAGAGCAAGCATTTACAAATCCTTTGAGATAATCAGAAAATACGTGCAAATCCAATGATGATAGAAACAAATTCCGAGCTAAATAATTAAACCCCATCAGGGATTGACAGGGAGTTAAACCCGGATTGTGCAGTAGGGGTTTGCAAGATGGGTCGAAGATCGTGAAGAATGAAAGTTTGCAATCGAAAGAGGTTATCTAACAAATATATGGTGAGTGAGATTGTAAGTCCTTCAAATCTCTTTCTCTTAAATCTCTCCTGCCCTCTGCCTACTGCCCACAGCCCACTGATATAGCTTCAGCCAGATTGTAAAGATTATACTGCACAGTTCGGAATTAACTGCAATTCAATTCTCCTCTAGAGAGGAGTACCCGCGAAGCGGGGGAGGTGTGTTGTGTCCCTTGTTAATCATATTACTTTCGCAGTTTACACTTAACTCATCTCTAGGTATTGATAATCTTTTGCTGATCTCAGATTTACAGACTATTGTTTCTTCGAAAAAATTATGGTTGGAATTATTGCATCAGATTTCTCATCTGATAGTTTCAGTAAGAGGGGATAATCTTGTTTGGGAGCATCACTTTTGTAAAAGGATCTGATTTGTTCGATGGAGATCATCTTGTTATCAGATTTGGAAGAGGAAATGAAACGGCCAAATTTGTTTTCTACCTTAGAATCTGCTAAATTTGTTTGTAAATCCCATTCCGCAGGATAAGAGATTTTGATTTTTTTTACATAGTTTTGGTTGTATGGTATGTAAATGGGGTTTTGCCGGTCTTGTGGTACTACTTTGAAGCTACTGATGGAAGCCGGGGACAGTAGGCCATTCGTTTGAAACAAGATCTCTTCAGGCAGCACAGAAACCAGATTATCTACAGAATACCTATAATTAATAGTAAGCGGTCGGCTAAGATTATCCTGATTTTCGATACTCCAGTTTATCAATTTAATATTTGCATCATAAAATGCCAGGTAATTCCTAATGATCTTCTCCAAGTCTTCACTTTTCTTTTCATCAAACTCATATCTGAAGCGTTCTGCAAAATCTCCATAAAACTCAACCTGTTCTGAGATATCCAGCAAACCTTCTTGGGTAATTATGATATCGTAGTTCTCAACAATTTCATTTTCTAATTCATTAGTATCAGGCAAGGTAAAGATTGTTCCACTTTTGAGATTTATTGAATCTGCTGAAGCATTATTAACTTTAACAAACTCATCCTCGGGGAGATAACCAAAACTTGACTCTTTACGCACTAATAACGCTTGCTGTCCCAACAATTCGGTTGGAATAGAATGAAAATTGGCATATCTTTGATAAGGTAAAGCAATGTTAATTTTAGAATCAATAATTAGCATAAGAGCAGGTAGAGCAAATTGGCTTTCATCAAAATATTTAGAGTCGAAAGAACCATCTTGAACTGAATGACACATTACAAACTCAGGCTTAAGTCCCACTGTTTCTAACATTTTATAAGTAAGCCCAATTACTTTTAGCAGATTTGCCTGCTTCTTTTTTAAGATTACTGAAAATAAATATTCATTATCAGAGGGGACTACTTTTATATTCTTTTGGACATAGGCAATTATACTGTCAGCTTTTTCATAAGGCGTAGTGCAATTAGCGGTAACTTGCTTAGTAACATCTTTAACTTCATTTAGGATCATTATACCCTGAGAATTACTCAAGCGTTCAAGTTTCCAATATACAGCCTTTAGAGAAGTCTCAGAGCCTATATAATTAAGTTTGTCAAAAAAACCATATACATAAATTTCATTAAACAACCACTGAATATATTTATCACTTTGCATTAAAGACTTAGAATACGACTCCTGTTTGTATCCTGGAATATCTGAATCCATAAAGACAAATTTCTTTTTATTCTCCTCTTGCATATTAAAAAGGGTTATTTTTTTGTTATTATCATTTTTCTTGAATTGAATTTCCCATTCAGTTGGAAAAGAAATCTGGTATTTTTGCTTGAGAATTGGAACTGAATATTGCAGATTCACAACATCTGAAATGGGAGGGATTAAACCATTTCCAATTTTTTTCATTCTTTCATAACTTTCTTGAATAATTGTACCTTTTACCACATTTGGATAAGCAAAACGATAAATATCCTGACCATTACTACCTTTTTCCAATCGGCAATCCTTTAAAGAATACTCAGCATATTCACCATTGGGATTTGTGGCCCTTAAGCAGATGTTAGATACTTCATATCCCCATGGATTTTCAAGTTCAAATGAAGTGAATGGCATGGATTCGGTATTTAATACTACATAAGAAACGGAGAAATTTACAATATATTCCCATTCTGGATTAAGAGCATGGTCTATTTCCAGTGTTCTATCTAAATAAACAGCATCATATCCTTTATATTTATTTTCTAAAGCAGGGATATTCAAACTGTCTAATTTCGTTTTAGTCAGTAAGGGAGGTTGTTGATAATAAGAAATTCGCTGCGAAACAATACAGCCAAAAAGCATAAGTAAAAAAGGAATAAGAAACAGGATCCTTTTCATTAACCTTACCTCCGGTAAATAAACATATCGCTTTTGTGAGTTTTATAATTCTCCAGGAATTGAATTAATTCCTGTTTTCTTTTGTCTGCATAATTTCCGGACCTAAGCATGATTCGGTAATTCAGGAGCATGGCACTTTCCTGATCTCTGCCAATAGAAGCAGTAAATCTGCTGTCTCCAGCAGAGAAAGACAAAATATCTTCCGGAACTTCCAGCAATATTTCCGGAAAGAGAATGGATAATTCTCCGAATTCCACATCCTCAAGATAGATGGAATAATCATCTTTCTTTCTTTCGATAACATCATTATTAAGAAGAAAGGGAGTTTTTTTGAAGTAAGTACTACTCTTGGATATAATTACAAATTTCGACAGATCTGCCATAGCTTGAATAATTAATGTGCTATCTGTTATTTCTGAATATTGGAAATCCTTAAATGAAATACCAGAGTAATGAGCTGAAAGAAAGTTAGAACATATATTATCCCTATCAACTGTATTCCTGGTATTATTAACTTGGAGAAGCATCGATCTGGATAATCCTCTTAGGGTGATTTCTGCCATTGCCCCTGCTAAACTATCCATTTTTGCCGTAATTTTTGTTGATAGTAAAGGTTTTAAAGAAAATGCCCGAACAGTGTCATATGTTTTTGTTTCCTGCGTAAGCAAAAGATAAGGTCTGTTTGCAAGTCCGCCGGGAATATCTGCCAAGTTTGTATAATCGTCAGTTGCATCAAGATAATAGTTTGTATTATGATAATTCCATATGGCGAACATATGATTGAACATGGAAATGGAGACAAATTCCGGTCTGGATTCATGATTGAGATTAGTCAAAGCTAAATTAATCTGGATATCGTATAGGGCAGCGATATTACTCATTAAAAAGGACAAATCTTTACAATCACCATACATCCAATTCAGGATTTGTGCAGGATGATGCGGAATAATATTATGAATAGAATCTTCTTTGGCAATATACCTTAAATTAGCCTGAGTAAATTTGTAGAGCAGACTAACTTTTTCATAGTCCGACGTTTCGGTATCAAGTTGCTTAAACAGATCCTCTATCTTATTCAAAGTACTCTTACTCATAGTTTTAACTAAATTTTCCAGGTAATTTTTCTTTTCAGGTTCCAGTTTAGAGAAACTATTTGGAAAATCCTTATTATATTTCAAACTATCTACTGCCAATCTGCATGATTCAATGAAATATTTAAACTCCAGTTTTGTTTCGGGTAGTTTCTCCATATAGTACTTAATATACGGATTTATTTGCGGTGAATTAAAAGATACACCTTTTTGTAAAACCTCCATTACGATATAACCACAAATATTTTTATCGTTAAGATAAGGTTTATCTTCCGGTATTTCTAATGAGTCGATTTCTACGGTAATCTGATCTATATATTCATTTATGATCGGTTTAAATTTGTCATGATTAGTGATAAATTGTAATTTAATGTCCAAATTTTCGGGATAATTGATTACTAAAGATATTTTTTTGTTGTTCATATCATGCCGAATAGGGATAAAAGGGAATTCTTTGATATCCTCATAAGTATTTTTATAAAAAATCTCGACACGATCTCCTACCTTTGAACACTGAGAAATAGTAACCCAATGGATCTTAGTGTCAGATTGAAGAATGTCGTTAATGTTATTAAAAAACCAACCCCCTTGCGAAGGAGTTACAGGTATATTGTTATACCTATATTTTGTTTTAGTGAGTTTTCCTGTGGGATACTCAACAAAATAGAATTTTGGATTCTGTAAGGCTTGAGATTTCAAGAAAGTATAACTGTCAGTAGTTTCTGTCTTTACCCAATAAGAAGTTTTATGTGAGGACTTCATAATATTTATTTTCATAGCCGTGGACATTTCAATATTTCGATCTAAGGCCTGTAATGCAGGAAAATCTAATATCAATATTATCAGGAAAAGAAAGACACAATGTTTCATCTATTATTTACTCCAAGATCAAATTTTAGAAGGATCCTTGATTAACCTTAATAACAGTTACTTTTTCAGAAAGATAAACTCTCCCCCGCTTTGCTTCAGGGTAAACTTACCACCTGCCGGATCAAAGATCATGATGATCCCTGCTGCTTCAAACTGAAATTCATGTTCACAACCGGCGGTAAGAGGAAACGCACTCTGGCCTGTGGCCTGGGCAGACAATTGGCCCTGATCCTTGAAGACATTGATTTCCATCTGAAGTTGTTCACAACTGTATTTCCCGGCATATTTATCCAATAACTCAGGTGCTACAGCATACTCTATAAAACTCGGGATCTGGTAATCTTTCTTATAATATATATCCAGCACTCCACTGATCAAGGCAGTCTGGGAATAATTCAAACCATTCGAACAAAAAGCGATTGCCAGACTGTCCTCCGGGCAGTATATCAGTACTGAGGCGAAACCATCTATCCCCCCGGAATGTCCATATGCTTTCTTTTCTCCGTAAGGAATCGGGAAAATACCTCTACCGTAGCCATCTCTGATGACTGTCATACTGTCTAAACTGGATTTACTAATGATCTTACCATCAAAAAGAGCAGTGATATACCTGCCAAGATCAGTCGGAGTTGAAACTACCGCTCCAGCTCCGCCTGGTACGCTCATATCTGTTTCTGTGCTTTTGATCCAGTCTCTTTGATAGGTATAGGAAAAAGCCTGGTTTTTTGCAGGATTGATCTTTGCCCCATAAAATGTGTCTTTCAGTTTGAGTTTATCTGTAATTCTTTTACTTAACACTTTTGCAAAGGGTTTTTTATCAATAGTCTCAATGATGTAGCCCAACAGAATAAAATTGGAGTTACTGTAAGATGCCTGTGTATCAGGTTCGAAGTCCGGTTTGTAAGAGGAAATGAGCTTTACAATTTCCTCATGACTCTTTGCCTGCTCCATCCACTTGGGGTATTCCGGATCATCAGTAAAATTATGGATTCCCGATCTGTGCGACAATAATTGTCGGACTGTGATCTTGCCCGCATTGGGTATCTGAGGAAAATATTTGTCCAATGTACTATCCAAAGTCAGTTTCTTTTCTTCGATCAACTGGAAAATTATAGCTGAAGTGAACATCTTGCTGATTGACCCGATCCTGTATTTTGTAGTAGTATTGGCAGGAATAATAGTTTTATCTGTTTTTTCACAAAAACCAATCGCTCTGCTGTAAACGAGTTGGTCACCTTTTACCAGGGCGATACTGCACATCGCTTTGTTCTTGTTCTGTAGTACATTAAAAAGACTGTCTGCCAGAGCTTTGTTAAAACTGGCAGCAGAAAGTAATCCGCTACTTAGGATAATGATCAGGATAAATAATCTTTGCTTCATAATAAACTCCTTAAGTGTAACACGATCCTGAGTTGAACTCAGATGTCAAATAAATTTATTGACAATATACTAAACTTTATTTTCCGTTAGTGTATTAACTATTTCAGGTGGTTTTAAATGAAAAGATTTGTTGTTTTGTTCATTTTATGTCAGATTTGCTTGCATGTTTATGCATATAAGCCCAGCTATTATGTTGAAGCTATGCGGATTCTTATGGATTCACCTGTCCATTATCAATTTAGTTTTAGTGCAGATTCTACAGAAATTCCCCATGACTCGCTAATGACATATTTCCAGTCACCCTCAGATGACAAATATGCCTATGTAACACCGACAAAAGACAGTGTTCTCTACAATGCGAAAATTAATTATTTAATGGCTGAAGATTATTGGAAAAAGCAGGATTTCAGTCATGCTCTTGATTTTTATCTCAAAGCCAACAGTTATGACCCGGACAATGTTCAAATTCGGGCTTATATAGGGCAGGCTTACAGATTACTCGGGGAAACGAAAACTTCAATAAAGTGGCTGGAAAAAGTTGTTGAGGATGATCCTAAGTACTATTTTGGGCATTTTTTTCTGGCAAATGCTTATTATGAAGCCGGAAAATTGAAAAAAGCCAAGGATGAGATTTTATATGCCCATGTCATGAACAGGAATGATGTTTTCATAAAAAACAGTGTGATCAAAATTTTAGCGAGTCTGGACGAAAAACTGTCTGATTGGTCTGCTTACCCGGATATCTATATTAAAACAAATGCCGATACAATAGTTATTAAGCTGCATGCTAAGAATTTGCCGTGGATGACTTATGCCAGTTTAAAATGCTTGTGGTTATATGAACCGGGTTATGCAAAGTTGCATGGTGAGAATGAAAAAGATCCTAATAAGCTAAATTATTACATGGAATTAGATTCTTATTTTATGGAATTTCTGGCATATAATAATGCCAAAAAGAAAAATAAGGACAAAGCTGAACGAATTGAAATGGAAGTATTTGAAAAGACTGTTAAAGGCAAAATATTCCCTGCCTATATTTACTATGAAAAATGTCTGGTTGATAATCCTCAATTAGGAAAAGAGCTGACAGAAAAAAGTATCAAGAATATTGTGAAGTATGTGAAAAAATACAAAATTGAGAAGTTGGATTAACCCGGATATTATCTTGCGATACTTGTTATACTTTTTCCTATAATATAAAGTTAGGTGGTTTTAAATGAAAAGAATATTACTATTTCTGATTTTAAGTTGCTGCATTGGGCAGGTATTTGCTTTCAAACCCAGTTCAGGAGCAGAAGTTTTGAAAGTAATGGTTGATTCCAAAACTACATATGTTCTGCAGGTATTATCAGATTCAATCTTTGTTCTCAAAGATTCTGTGAAGGTTTATTATCAAGCTCCATATCATGATAAATACCAGCATATCTCTGCAAGTGACAGCCTTTTGCTTAAAGCCAAAGTACTTTTTGAAAAAGCAGAGGAAAACTGGAAGGAAAAGTCCTTTGCCAATGCTTTGCAATATTATTTACAGGTTAACAAATATGATCCGGACAACCTTGCCGCAATGGCATATATTGGACAGTGTTATCGTTTAACAGGAGATTTTGATGAGTCCATTAAATGGCTGAAGAAAGTGGTAAAGCTGGATTTCCATTACTATTTGGGTCATTTTTTCCTGGCAAATGCCTATTTAGAAAAAGGGAAATTAGACAAAGCCAAAGAAGAGATCTTAATAGCCCATGTCCTGAACAGAAATGATACCCATATTACTGAATCACTTGAAAGAATATTAGCAGAATCCAAAGAAACTATGGCTAAATGGTCTGGTTATGCCCGGGTTAATCTTATTTCTGTTAAAGCTGACAGTATAATTATATCTGTACCTAAATATGGCTGGAGTAGTTATGGTATGTGTAAGGCCATGTGGGTGAATGAACCAGAATTTGCCAAAGAGCATGCAGAAGATTTAAAAGACCCCATTTTACTTAAATATAATATTGAATTGAATTGCTATTTACTAGAATATATTAGTTACGGTAATTTTGAAGAAGATGCCTATATGAAAGATAAGAAGTTTACTAAACGACCTGAAATGCAAGCACTGGGAAAAACGATTACCGGTAAATGCGTAGAACCATTTATCTATTATGAGAAAATACTGGTTGAGCATCCCGAATATGGTCAGACTATGAATATTGATGGGATTAAAAGCATAATCAAATTCATTCAGGAATACAAAATTGAGAAGTTGGATTAGCAGAGAAATATTAATAAGAAATTTGCCGATCTTCTTTAAAGTCTATATAATATGTTTCGTGCGAAAAATGCCATAGCAATAATTCTGCCCAAGAGCAAACGGAATAAGGTTGAAGCATATTTTCACCATGAAATCGGAAAATTACACATTCTCTAAATAGTCCGTAGGACGATAGATGTTAGCCTGTCAGCTTTAGCTGCAGGTTTGAATAAACATCAATTCCTGTCCGTTAGAACGAAAGATTATCATGGAGTATTACAAATTTTTACACTTACTTTACTCAAATTCTAAATCTAAGGCTCATAAAATGCCCTATATTAGATTAATTTTCTCATTTCCTCTCTCATCTTTAATCTCTACTGACACCTACTACCGGCACCTATTTTGGTCCCCTTTGTGGATAAATAACTTTTTTGAATTGACTCTTTTATCAATATTTATGCTGTTTTGCTTATCACATTTTTTATATTCTGTCAGAGAATCCCCGTTGGTTAAAGTGAAACCTGTTACTTTACCAGCTTGGGATATAATGAATTTTACACAATAATCAGGAACACCCACCCGGTAGTAATTATAGTCATAAGCCGGCATCAGCCTGAATTTCCCATCTTGCTTCGATTCAGCAAATAAGCTATCTGCCTCCGGGAGGATTTTCAGTTCTTGTTTCGAATTAATATCACGGTAAGTACCAGCATAGAATTTAAAATAAGTCGTTTCTTTCTTCTCTAAATCAGCTTGATTCTGCTGGGATATTTTCCATAAACCCAGGACTATTTGATCGGCCATCTCATGAAAATTCACCGTTCTTCTTCCGAACAAACCAGGCTTGGTTTTATGTGCTATCACCAGATCCAATTTAGGTACTACAAGGATGAATTGTCCATAAGATCCCTGTGCTATATAAGCTCCTTCATAAGCTTTACTCAGCAGTGGATTATCATAGATCCACCACATATACCCATAAGAAAACCGTCCATTTCTCTCAACTGCTGGATTCATTTCTTCTCTAGGAGTGGAGACACTGGTTATTTTTGTGACCCATTCCCGAGAAATTACCTGGATTCCATCCCAGTTTCCCTCTCTCAACATCAGATATCCAAGTCTTGCCATATCTCTGGTGGAAAAATACATATGATAAGCTTTATGATCCGATTTGCCATTACCATACTTCTTTTGGGACTTTCTTTTAAAATCCTGCATCCCGATTGGCTTGGCTAAATCTTCTTCTAAAGCATCATAAATACTCTTGCCTGTAAGTTTCTCAAAGACAGTTCCGGCTGCATTGAAGTCCCAATTGTTATAAAGAAAATAACTGCCGGGTTCCTTACTTCCCCGTGCAGGTGCAAATTCAGTTGCATCTCCGCTGTTAGCCGCACGGTGATATACACCCGATCTGGCAGTAATCAAATCCAATACCTTTGCTTTCTTTTCAATAGGCAGTAAAGCCGGATCATCATCTATACCCAATTCTTCCAAGGTGGAATTCAGATTAATTGTCCCATTCGTAACATATTTACCATAAAGCATTGCCAATACACTCTTACGGCAGGATGCTAAATAACTTACTTTTTCAATATTCCCATACTGGTAAATGATCTTCCCATGCTGTACAACCACTAAACCTGTTGTTTTCATTTTGTTTTTAATAAAAGGTTCGACTTGCTTAAAAATATTGAATTGTTTATCATCTGCAATTTTAACTTCCCAGTTTTCTTTGAGGTAAACCTTCATCTGCTCTTCTCCCGTTGCCATGATCTGTGGACTGGCACCCAATCTGTCTTCATCTGTTGCCACTAAACCGTAACTGATTGACAATATCAATAATAGCAAATATGCTCTAATCAAATTATTCATACACCCCTTACCTATCTTTTCTCTCATCCAATACAGTACCAATTATCTCAAAAAACAAATTGTTTCAAGAATAATCTCATTCTGAAATAGTATTTTCTCCTTTTTAACTTAAGATATTGTTAACTACTCAGGTGATTTTCGAGAGTAACCATCATTGCCCACTGCCGAATCTCTTCTTGCTGAATACCGCGAATGTGCTTTCCTTTATACATTTTGTCCATATCGTCCATAAAGTCCATTTAGTCCATTTTCTCTGCTAAATGAAAATTACTTGCTTGAACAAATAATTTGACAATTCTGCTTTGTCATACAAACTGACTGTAAATCCTAAGTAAGGAGATCTTATGCGTGAAATAAAAAAACTGGATGTCAACCAAGTCCGAGATGCTTTAAAATTAGCTGAAAAAGCTTATCCTATGATGGATCTTTCTTCAGAAGAAAAACTTCAGGGGTTCGTGACCAGAATTCAGGAGAATTTCAATCAGAATGGCAGAATATGGTACGGCCTATTTGAAGATGGTCACCATTTGGGAAATATGGTTATATATGATTATGTGACAAACTACTACGGTAAAGAATTAAAAGCCAAAGGAATCGGTTTTGTGGCTGTAGATTTTCTGCACAAGAAACAACGAATCTGCAAGGACATGCTGGAATGGTTTTTGGAACATACTTTGAAAGATAAATATCCGATGGCCATGCTATATGCTTTCCGACCGGATTTCTACAAGAAAATGGGCTTTGGCTTTGGTACAAATTGTTTTAATTATGTAACAACACCCTCTGCAATGCCTCGAAGTAAAGAAGTGTATTCCATGAACTATCTTGATCAAAATGATTTAAGTGACTTTATTGCTTTTTATAAAGAGTTTTATCAAAAGTATCATGGCATGATCTTAAAAAAGGATAAAGATTTGGAAATGCAGTTAAATGCTCCCGGATTTTATCATATTGGTTATCGTGAAAACGGCAAATTAACAGGGTTACTTTCTTTCCGCCTGGTCTCCAATGAAAGTACCAACAATGAAACAGATATGTTTCTGAGTCTTCTCTATACTACTCCAGACGGATTAAAGGCAAGTTTGAACTTTTTGAACAGTCAGTCTGACCAAGTCCGCCAAATCCATATCTCAACTTTGTTCAAAGATCTGCATTATAATTTCAATGACATCAGACATAATGACCATAAGATTCTCAGTCAGCCAGGATATCATCATACATATGACAGCGGAATGGGCATTATGTATAGGAGTTTGAATCCTGTAGAACTGATCATGAACAGACCTTCTACACTTGATAATATCAAAATCAGATTTAATCTGCAGGATACTTTTATGGTAAACACGAAAAAGGAATTTATCATCGAGTGGAATTCCGGGAAAGCAGTTCTATCCAAAGGTAAGAAATTTGATCTGGAATTGACGCTTGATGTGTCAGACTTTTCTTCCTGGGTGATGAATTCTGTTGATTTGACAGCTCTGCATGATTTTGGTTTGCTGGAAACCAACCACCAGAATATGATTCTTTCTCTGGATCAAGCTTTCTATTATCCCCGCAAACCCATCTGTCTGGAGAGATTTTAAAAAAGAGAGATCAAACACAGCATTCCTGCGGAGAATATCTTACCAAGGAGTTTAACATGGAAAATCAACTAAATACAAATCCAGAATCAGTAATTTTTGATCTGCTGAACAAAACAGCAGATGTAAAAGAATTTGAAAAAGAGCTGAATATAGTTTTAAAAGATAATCCCGGGTTGATCAATAAATGCAATAAAGAAGGAGATACTCCTCTTCATGTTCTGGTAAAGAAAGGCAATCTGCCTTTTTTGCAGGTACTGCTGAACTCCGGGGCCGAAGTCAACAGAACAGATTTCAATGGAGATACTCCCCTGCATTGGGCAGCTTATACCAACAATTATGAAATAGCAGAACTTCTGCTCAAATTTAATGCTGATTTGACTATCTCAGATGCCGGTCAATCTACTCCTGCTTTATATGCAGTTTTTGCTGGCAGTATCAGGATTCTCGAATTGTTCCGTCAGCATGGTGATAATTTTACTTCCCTAGGTTTTTTAGGCGGCACTTTACTGCATTACGCTGCGATGTCCTGTACCTTCGAAATGATCACGTATCTTCTGGATCAAGGTCTGGATATTCATGCCCGCTCTGTTAATAAAGAAACCCCTTTGGAATGGGCAATGTACCGTAAGAATTACAAAATAATTGATACCCTCGTTGACCGAGGAGCTTTGCTCAACAATGTCTTCGACATCTGGGGTAATAGTCCTATGACAGCAGCAGTTCTGACTGACAGCGTGGAAAGCATTGAAGCTTTGATCCGCCGTGGTGCAGATATCAATGAAAAGAACAGTGAAGGCAGAACACCTTTGCATACGGCAGTCAGCCCGGCAAATGACAGAGTCAATCTGAAAATGGTGCAGGCTCTTATCGATTGTGGTGCAGATGTGAATGCGGTCAAGAAGGATGGTGTTTCCGTACTCATGTGGGCAGTAAAATACGGAGATGCAGAGATTGTTGGTCTTTTACTGGAAAAAGGAGCACGTGTTGATCCGGCAAACATCCCTGACAACAAAGTTAGATATAGCGTTCTGCATAATGCTCTTGTTGCCGGAAAAGATCAGATCATTGAACAGATCCTTGCATCTGCAACACAAGTGAATTTTATGGATGAATCAGGCAAAACACCTCTGTGTATTGCGGTGGAAATGGGTAACACCTCGGCAGTCAAACAATTGCTTGCTAAAAATGCTGACATTCATGCCGTTGATACTCATTTCGGCAGAACTCTACTCCATATGGCTGCAAGCCATGGGTACGAGGATCTTGTCGAATTGCTGATTGCCTATGGTCTTGATTTAAATCAAAAAGATAAAGAAGGTAAAACAGTCCTGTTTTACGCAATAAAATATGGTTTTAAGAAAATCTCTGAGTTGTTGCTCAAACATGGTGCAAAGGATGATCCCGCTATAACTTTCAATAATTATTCACCTCTTTTCAGTGAACTGACAGAGAAACAAGCTCAAATCTGGTATCTTGGACATAGCGGTTGGGCAGTTAAGACTCAGAATCATCTATTGATCTTCGATTATTCCAGTAACAGCCGAAACCCTCTGGAAGCTTCTCTGGCCAACGGCTATCTGGTCCCGGAAGAGCTGCAGGATCTGAAAGTCACGGTATTTGTCAGCTATTTATGTCCGGATCACTGGGATCCGAAAATATTCGATTTAGCCGGAATAGTCAAAGACTGCACCTATGTCTATGGCTTTGACCCCAACAAAATCACTAAATACACAGGCCCTGACTATAAGCAGATAGGGTTGAATCAGACCAGAACGATCAATGGGATTGAGATCACTACCTTACTGGCAAATGTTGGCGGGGCAGGATATTTGGTCACGGTGGACGGAGTTTCTGTTTTCCATCCAGGCGATCATTCGGAAAGAGAACTGGATCATTCAGGTCCGTACTGCAGTGAAATTAATTTTATTGCCACGAAGGAAATAGCAGTTGATATTGCTTTCTTCCCGATTCAGGGGGATTATTTTGCTGATACGCCTGTAGTCAAGTCAGGAAATTATTATGCAATCGAAAAACTCTCACCGAAGGTAGTTTTCCCGATGCATGGGGATGGAAAGGAAAACCTTTACGCTGAATTCATCCAGGAAGCTGCACCTATGTATCCAACTGTGCAGTTCATTGCTGCTCAAAACCGGGGAGATGCGTATATCTTTAGTGGAACAAAGGTGGAAAGCTAACACCTCGAATGTACATACATTTTTGCTAACCTACAATTTGATAAACACTTACTCCCCTTTCTTCGCAAGGAGGAGCGGGGGTAAGTTTCTTCTCTAAAGCTAATACTTGGGGCAAATGATTATTTGCCCCTACAATTCCCCCATCCCTTACTAAAAGGGAAGGGTCGGGGATGGGTTGTCGAAATCTCTGCCATTCACCATTCACAATTCACCATTCACAATTTTATACAACCCTATCCTAAATCCTTTCCCTTAATAAGGGCAAGGACTTGCCAAAAAAGCTTTGCTTTTCAATATGCACAATTTTCACCAGCAGAATACATCACCCTCTTTCACTCCCTTCCCTTACTAAAAGGGAAGGGCCGGGGATGGGTTGTCGAACCCTTCTCCGGGCTGACATGGGAGTCAGCCCCTACAAATCTGGTACAGCCTTCACTCCCCTCGCTTTGCAAGAGAGGGGTCGGAGGTGAGTTTCTTCTCCCACTGCCAACTGTCCACTGCTTACTGCCCACTTTTCTACCAACCCTATCCTAAATCC
>CAYQPF010000114.1:0-15531 GCA_964419225.1 uncultured Candidatus Cloacimonadota bacterium
AGGAGTGGCTCACTTAAATTGGACGCTATGCTCATCGTGATTGGAATATCCATTTTTAAAAAGCCAGTGTGATGTAAAGGATGGTTAGACTGATCAGTATAAATCAATGAGAGAGCCATAACACACCTCCCGGCTAAAGCCGTACTCCTCTTTAGAGGAGAATTAACTTTCAGTTATTTATACTTGGAAGGCAATAATTTTAACATCGAATCCTGTTTGACATGATGCAACAGCACAGCATCACAGTTTGTTTACATTCTGTCTTAATGTTATATTTTTTCTTATGTTGCTTTGTAAACATTGCATTATTGTTACATTCCTCATGAATCCCTAAAAACTTGCGTTGGGGAAGTATGATATTATTAGAAATTTTAAAATCTACAACATCACATCTTGTTGACATTCCGCCTTAATATCATACTTAAGCATTTGCTGATTAGAAATGATTTTAAGCGAAGAATCGAAGTCTGATTTCCTTCATTATGAATCTTTACAGTTTTACGCTTTATCTCTTATGCTACATGTTGCCATATCACTTTTTCTTTTATTCTCTTTTACTGCTTATCATTATACTTTCTAGATTTCTTTCTGTTTTACTGTTAGACTTAAATTTTTCAATTCCTCTTTCGCTACAAAGAGTATGATTCATGGGGTAAATCGATTAAAGCACAATCACACTATTACACTTTTACATTTTGTTGTCATTACAACTTCACATTAATACTGCTACAATTCTTAATTTAACCCGGATTGTACAGTTGAGGTTTGCAAGCCAGGTTGAAGATTGTAAAGAGTGTAAGTCGTTCAAATTCAATAGTTTCAGTCAGATTGCAAAATAGCTTGTTCACTGTTTGTGTTTAAGGGCATCGAAGGTTATTTGGTCAATGTTATACATGATATTCTCGTTGCTGCTTAGCATGTTTTATCATGTTAACATTTTCACAACATACAGACATCACATCTTTTCAACATATCATTAATCTGTCAGTGGGATAGTTTTTAGTCAGATCAGGGATAATTATTATATTCTGACATGAGTATAGGATTACAGATTGGTAAGCAAAGCATTTTACTTTGCAGTGAAGGTGTTTTAAAAGTTGAATACTGCTTGTATTTCAAGGGATCATTTTTCCTGATCCAAAGCTAGTACAAACATTGCAACATGTTTACAAGTCAGTAACCCGATATGATGTTGGTTGGCATTTCATCGAGCCAGTTCCGGGATGCGGTTAATGACTTCGCTGATGTAGTCGATGTTTTTGGAGATAGCGATTCTTTCTCGTTCGAGGTTTTTAACCAGGGTAGATCGGTCGTTATTCTCATCCATGCCCAGCATACGGCTGAAAGCTTTGATTTCCTTCAGGGACGGCTCTTCGAGTTCCATGCTGAAGAATTCCCCTGAGAAGTCGAGTAGTTCTCTGGCACGCTGTTTATAGGCTATTTGCAGGGTTTCCAGTCCTCCTTTCTGGATAGAAGCGTTGAAGTAGTAAATGATTTTTTCGGGTTGTTTACTTTTTTCTGAGCAGTAGTAAGCCATACCGAGAAGATTGACCAGGTTTTCTTCGGGAGCCAGGTGCAGGTTTTCGAGCAGGTATTCGGTGAGAACTCGGATAGACTTATCGTTATAGACCTCGATTTCTCTGAAAGCTGCAATGAGCATGAGATTTTTAAAAAGGGAGAGGGCTGTATTGCGGAGAAGCATTCTTTTTACAGTATCGAGACTAGTAGCGGTTTTGTTAGCAGTAGTAGTTTGTAAGTCCGTAAGATTAAGAGATATATTTTCTTTCTTACTAACAATATCGTTATTGGTACCAGTAGCTGAATTGTTACTACTAAGGCTATATTTGCCCAGAATAGGGGAGAGGTCGAACACGCTGCCCTTGGGGTTATTGTCGGCGATGAAGTTAATGATGCCGATATTAGTGAGGTGTGTGATGATCTGATAGACGGTAGCTTTACGCATGCCGTATTTGGAGATGATCTTATTTAGGGAAATGCGTTCGGAGACTTGTTTCATCTCGATTGTAAGGCAGACGAGGAAGGTTCTTTCAACGCTGGTGAGGTCTGTTTCGTGAGTAAAGACAGAGGAGATGATCCCCATTTTAATGTTATTATTAAGGAGGTCATCAGTAGTGTCTAAAGAGATACTGGTAGCGGTTAAGTTACTAGCGACGTTTTTGGTAGTAGTAACGTTAGGGTAGTAGCTCTTATCGGGATTGGTATCGAAAAAGCGTTCAGCGGTCTCTTCTGGAGAGGGTTCGGGGTAGAAGGAGGGGTTGGTGATAGCGTTAGGGTGACTTGTAGCGGAATTGATACCTGGGTTAAATGACACGGGTTGCATTTTCGTAAGTGGTACGGTAGTGACGTTATTGTCAGTACTAACGTTATTGATACTGGAAACGCTAATGTGACTGGTGTCGTTATAGGTACTGGGTACGTTATTGTTAGCAGTGTGAGAATTATTGAGTGAATCCGAGTGTTTAGCAACATTACTGATGTCGATAATGTTACCGGGAACGTTAATGGTACTGGTGTCGTTATTGTAATCAGTGGTTACAGGAGAAGTAGTTACATGTGAATTAACAGAATCGGAAGAGATGGGGAGTTGATTTCCTGCTCTTCTGAATCTGTTAATGATGTCTGTGACGCTGGACAGGGGTTCTTGCGCCTCAGAGAGATCATCTTTGGTCATATTAAATTTAGATTTCTCCTGACCAAAGAGGGTTTCTCTTTGAGTTTGTTTTTTCTTTAAGATTTCTTCTCTTTCTTTACTAGAAAGTTCAATCTTCCGCGCCATCACCTACCTCGGTATTAATTTTAGCTTGGTAGGCTTCAGCTTTATTGAAGTCCACCGGGTAGCCCATATTGTTCAGGATTTCTTTTGCCAGTTGGATATATTCTTTATATGCACGGGAGTTTTTGCTATAATCGACCATGGTTTGTTTTTTAATTTCTGCTTTTTGGATAGAGGCAGAGACATGGATTTCGGTGATGAAGACGAGGTCACCGAATTGTTTATAGAGCATTTCGCGGGTGACGTAATGAGATTTATATCTTTCGTCGAGCATATTAATAAGGATACCCAGGAGGGTGAGTTGGGGATTAATATTATCCTGAACTGAGGCGATATTTTTGAGAATTTCTGCGATACCAGTGATAGAGAGTCTGGTGAGCATAGTCGGGATAATCACATAATCAGAGGCGAAGAGAGCGTTATTAGTGAAGGAGCTGAAATATGGGGAATTATCGATGAAGATAATATCATATTCGGAGCAGACTTTACTGATGAATTTTTTAATTCTGAAGTGACCGTCGATTGAGCTATTGAGAGCGCTTTCTTTGGTAGTGCAGAGGAACATGTTGGTAACGACGTCCAGATTTTCATTTTTCGTAGCGAGGATGATATCTGAAGAATAGACAGGGTTTTCCTGGTAGATGGAGACGATAGTATCTTTATCGTCGAGATCTTCTTCAGAGTTATAGAAGAAAGAGGTTAAGCTAGCCTGAGGGTCGTTATCGATCAGGAGAATTTTTTTATTCAACTTTTCCTTGGTGTTGAGGACGTATGACATAGCGTCGGAAAGGTTGAATGAGAGGGTGGTTTTGCCTGTACCTCCCTTGTGATTTATTACAGATATAACAATTGGTTTCTGCATACTATTCCTCCTCATATCATAGAAACAGAAAATATATATTTAGAGTAAAGATGTCAAGAGAATATTTTAATTATTTATTTATATACTTTTTAAAACCATATTTTGCAGGGAGTTACTGTACTGTATTGAAAGTTCTCGATTATACGTTAGTAAAAGGGGTAAGGATGGAAATACGTATTGAAATGCGTCTGGAGATATATATTTATTTATTTTGGTGAAAAGCTGAGTAAAAACATGCATATTAGTCATAATTTATCCTCAAAAGTGGGGGAGGTGAATACCTCCCCTTATAAATATTAATCGCCGAGACAGATACCGACACCTCTGGCAGTTTTAACCAGAGCTGAGTCCAGGTTGACGAAATTATAGACAGAGATGGCATCTTTGATAGGGACAGAGATGACATCCGGATGTTTATAAGCGACCATTTGGCCGTAGTTTCCTTCCAGGCAAAGTTCGAAGGCTTTGCAGCCGAACTGAGTAGCGAGGACGCGGTCGAAGGCATTGGGAGCACCACCGCGTTGGAGGTGGCCGAGGATAGTTTCTCTCATATCGATACCTAATCCGCTTTCTTTGAGTTCGTTCATGAGTCTGAGTCCTGCACCACCGAGTTTGAGGTTTTGGTAGCCGACTTCACCGGCAGCTTCACCGATGACATCACCGCCTATGGGTTTTGCACCTTCGGCGACGACCACGATGGCAAAGCCTTTACCTTTGGACATGCGTCTGTGGATTCTTTCGATGACGCTGTTGATGTCGTAGGGGATTTCGGGGATGAGGCAGACATCGGCTCCTCCGGCGATGGCGGCGTTGAGAGCGATCCAGCCGGCGAATCTGCCCATTACTTCGAGAATAATGAGACGGTTATGGCTTGCGGCAGTGGTTACGAGTTTATCTACGGCATCTGTAGCGATTTCTACGGCAGTTTGAAAGCCGAAAGTATATTCAGTACAGGAGAGGTCGTTATCGATGGTTTTTGGAACTCCAATAACGTTCATGCCTTTTTCGAAGAGTTGTTGAGATATGGTTTGAGAGCCGTCTCCGCCGATACTGATGACACCTTCGATGCCATTGTATTGGAGTTTACGCAGGAGTTCGTCGGAGCGATCGACAGTAGTCCATGAGCCGTCGGAGTTTTTTACGGGCCAGGCGAAGGGGCCACCCTTGTTAGTGGTGCCGATAATGGTACCACCTCGCACATGAATACCGGCGACAGCTTTTTTATCCAAGACGGTAATTTCCATTGGTTCCATAAGAATTCCGTTGTAAGCATCGATACTTCCGATAATTTCCCAGTCATATTCTCTGGCAGATCTTTTGACGATAGCTCTGATGACGGCATTTAAGCCGGGGCAGTCGCCTCCGCCGGTAAGAACGAGAAGTCTTCGTTTCATAACACTCCTTTATTTGGAATTGTAATAGGATTTAATTTGGTTTATGATTGAGTTTTGATCCAGACCGCAATGTTTGTAAACAAGTTCAGCCGGACCGGAGATAGCATAGTCTTTGACACCCATTTTAATGAGGTGGCATTTTTCTTTGAGTTTAAGGAGGGCATTAGCGACATCAGAGCCCATACCAGTATGGATATTATGATCTTCGAGTGTGAAGATAACGCCTGTAGAGGCGGCTTTAAAGAGGGCATTCATGTCGATATCATTGGGGCAGGAGATATTCCAAAGTTGGAGGAAGATATTATCTTCGGCAAGAGCATCAACAACATTGACGGCAGTAGGAGTCAGGGTACCGCACACGAGGAGTGCACCAACATCCCCGTCTCTGAGGAGATCTGCTTTGCCGTAAGTGAACTGGTAGTCTTTATGATAGAAGATTTCAGCGTCACTGTTTCGCAGGATGGGGAGTTTTGATCTGCCCATCGGAACGTAAAAGTTACCGAATTGTTCTGCGATATATCTGATAACGTGGTCAGTCTGATTTGGGTCACCGGGGATAATGGTTTTAAAGTGGAAGAGGTTTTTCATCAGACCGAGGTAGTCGATGCATTGGTGGGTTTTACCGTCTTCACCGACATCGAGGCCGACGTGGGTGGTGATGACTTTGATATTTCCCTGGTTGATATCTGTAAGTCTGTGCTGGTTGTAGGTTTCATCGACGCCGAAGACGCCAAAGTCGGCGAAGAAAGCCTGAAAGCCTTCGACAGACATAGCTCCGGCGATGACAGCGGTGTTATGTTCCATGATACCGCCCTGGAAAAAGTTATGGGGAAGCAGTTTATTAAAGTCATTTGTTTTAACGCTTCCTTCGAGGTCACAGTCGAAAACGGCGATGGCCGGGTTTTCGGGATTAGCTTTAGCGATATTAGCGAGAGCGTTACCGAAGGCAGAGCGGTTATCAGTAGGTTTATCATATTCCTGAGGGAAGGATTTTTTCAGGGTGATGGGTAGGGAGAAATCTTTATGAACTTTCTTGAACTTAGTTATTTCTTTGAATTCTTTATAATATATAAAGTCATTTTCAACATCGAGTTCAGCAAGAGCGTCACCGAGTTGAGATTCGGAGAGGGTAGAGCCGTGGTATTTCTCCAGGTTTTGCATGAAGGAGACGCCTTTTCCCATGATTGTATGAGCCAGGATAAGGGTAGGGGAGGGGGTTGCGACGGCTTTTTGGAGAGTTTCGGCGATTTCGCGGTGGTCGTGTCCGTTGCATTCGAGGACTTGCCAACCGTCGGAGCGGTAGTTATCTTTAATATTCTGGGGCATGACCTTATGGATACTGCCACCGATTTGGAGTTGATTATAGTCGATGATGGCGGTAATGTTATTGAGTTCATATTTTTTTGCGAAGCGTCTGGCTTCGGAGAGTTGTCCTTTTTGTTGTTCACCGTCGCCCATGAGGCAGAAGATTTGGTTTTCTATTTTTTTGAGACGGCAGGCGAGGGCGAAGCCGCAGGCTGCTGAGAGGCCTTGACCGAGGTTACCAGTACCCCATTCGATACCGGGGACATCTCTTTCGATATGGCCTTCGAAGATACTTTCGGCAGTTCTGTAGCCGATGATAGCTTCTTCGAGGGTGAAGAAGCCGTTGAGGGCGAGAGTAGAATAGACGGCGGGGGAGATGTGACCGTTACTGACGACGAGTCTGTCTCTTTCTGGCAGGAGAGGGTTTGTGGGGTCTTTATGCATAAGTTCATAGAGGGTAATCAGGAGGTCGATGGAGGACATGGAGCCTCCGGGGTGTCCTGAATTGGCGAGGGTAGTCATTTTGAGAATAGCGGCTCTGGCCAGGAGGCTTTTCTCTTTAAGAGAGATAAATATATCTTGGGAGAGGGGATTCGTAATAAAGCTCATTATTTCCTCTTTACTTTTTTAAATTAAGGTAGGTAAAAACCCGGATTTTGTCAATTAAAAACAAGAGTCACACAGGAAAATGGTTTCCTGGCCGGAATTTAACCCGAACTGTGCAGTAGATCTTTATAATCTGGCTGAAGCTAGTGAATTTGAAAGACTTACAATCTCACTCACCATATATTTATTATATAACCTCGTTCGATTGCAAACCTTCATTCTTCACGATCTTCGACCCAGTTTGCAAACCTCTACTGCACAATCCGGGTTTAAGACATTAAAATAATAGTCGTCAGGCTCCAGTCGTCGGGTGTCAGGGGGAGAGAGTAGTTCACCAGACTGGAAGAATAATCACTTATGCAATGATAACATAGATGGGTATAAAATGTTACAAAAAAAAAATTGAAAATGAAAAGAGGGGATAGTGTGATAGAGAGAGCACCATCCAGACATAGCAACATAGCAACATGTTTAGGCGGCAGTAGTCAGTAGTCGGGAGTCAGTGTAGAAACATTTTCGGAAATAGAACGCGGATTTGAAAGTCCAGTGTTCCGAGATGGAGAGAGAGTTTTTTTATCAAATGGGTGCATTATGCGGGATTATTTATATTTTATTAAGAGTTGATTTTATTGAACAATGTCTATTTAAGCATCTGACAGAAAGGATTCTATCCGTTTGTGGTTTTCTGAAATGGGATAGCAACAACAACACAACATAGCAACAAGTGAGGTAAGGAGGTATATCAAGATATCAGTATAACAGAAGAAAAGCGAGTAAGAGTAAAAATATATCAGAATAGCAGAAGAGCAGCAGGAAAGAGTATCATCATAGCACTTTAACAGATTAAAAGCAAACAAACATAACAACATACAGAGATTAGTAGTCAGGTGTCAGGAGTCAGTTGGGGGGATCTTTTCGAGTAGGGACTTTATGGACACAATGGACAATATGGACTAAATGGACAACAAGGACATTGGCCAGGTGGCAGACGGCAGTGGGCAGTGGGCAGTAGGGAAATAACCCATCCTCTGATCCTTCTCTTGCACCAAGGGCAGGAAGTGCTGAATCCTTGTGCTTTTGGGAGAAAAGCCTGCCAGGCAGCAGTTGGCAGGGTGCAGTGGGAGGGGGAGAAAGGAAGAAAGGATTGAGGAGCTTCGGGAACACAGACTAACATGGACTTTCACTGACTTACAAGGACAGGGGGAAGAGATCAGTAGCTATAGTATGGTGGTATTTAATTATTAATGGGAGAGGAGAAAATAACTCACCCCCGGCCCCTCTCTTGCAAAGCGAGGGGAGTGAATAGAGACCTGGAGAAATTGTTGAAACCCGCAGGCAAATACTTAGGAGAGAGTGTGCAGTGTGCAGTAGGCAGTGGGAGAGGAAAGGAACCAGAATCCTCTTTTTGTAGGTATTAATAAAAAGCTTGACTTTTAATTAATTAGAAACAAAAATTAAAAAGAAATAATAGTGTGAAAAACAATTGATAGATTGTTTTTATGATAATGGAGATCTTTGGAGGATAAAATGAAGAGAGAATTACTGAGTTTTTTGTTTTTTATTCTTGTTACATGTGTTTTAGCGACGAATCCGACTGCGAATTTTACGGTGAGTCAGAGTTATGGCAGCAGTCCTTTGGTAACTCATTTTACAGACACCTCCGTTGCAGGTAGCAGTCCGATAACCTCCTGGCAGTGGGATTTGAACGGGGATGGTTCTATTGAATCAACAGAACAGAATCCGAACTACACATATCCGGTTAATGGGAATTACAGTGTGAGTTTAACAGTATCTGACGGTGTTAATTCCAATACCAAGATGGTATCAAATCAGATAAAAGTATGTACCGGACTGGTTGCACAATACAGTTTGAATGGCGACGGGAATGACAGCAGTACAAACGGTTATCACGGAGTTGTCTCAGGTGCTACTTTTCAGAATGACAGATTTGGGAATCCCAACAGTGCCTGTTTTATAACAAATGCAAATACAAATCATATAGAATTTCCTGAGACTTTCCCTTTTAATCAGGGAAATGGAACTTTTTCTTTTTGGTCAAAAGCATTAAACACCACGAATGGTTTCTTTTTCTATTCACGCGGAGATGGGGTATTATCTAATTTGTACAATTTTGGTTATATGATAGCAGGAACAAGTTTGAGGTGCACAACCTATTCTCCATCAGGGTCAGCTTTTTCTTTGTTTTCTGTACCGATTACGAGCACAGTATGGTCACATTGTGTGTTTACTAAATCCGGAAATACTTTCAATTTATATATAAACGGGGTCTTTATCCAGTCGATCACAAGAACAGATTTGCCGAATTATCAGGGGAAGTGGTGGCTGGGGAGACCGGCAGGGACAAATCTTCTTGAGGTATTAATAGATGATATTCAATTATATAACTGTGCATTATCGGGGGCTGAAGTTCAGCAATTGTATCAGAACCAAACTGTAGTTCCTCCACTGGTTATAAATGCACCCAATGGGGGAGAGACTTGGGAAGCGGGAACAACACAGACTATAAACTGGTCGGCATTGAGTCAGACCAATGATCTGGCTTTGGATTATACAATAGACAATGGAACAACTTGGCAAACGATCAGCACAAATCTTCCGGGAAATCAATCCTCATATAGTTGGACAGTACCAGCAACACCTTCGACTCAATGTAAAGTCAGGATTAAGAACAGAACGAATCCCAGTGTTGTTGACACGAGCAGTGTTTTTTCGATTTTACCGGAATCAGATCTGACGAGTAATTTAATATCACATTATCCTCTTGATGCACAGTGGGAATCACCTGGTTATGTGCAGGGCAATGATATCAGCGGGAATGGGCATACTGCCCAAACCGGCAGTATGAATGGTACATGGGATCGGTATGGGCAGAGAAACGGAGCATGTCATTTCGGAAACGCGTATCAGTATCTTGATGGCGGGCTCATGTACTGGCGTGGGCAGTATATTGATATGGGTGATTGGGAATCTGGCGGTGCAATGACCATCAGTGGTTGGATTTCATATTATGAGTATAATTCTTACAGCCGGTTCATTGATATGTGCAATAGTGTAGGACAGGATAATATATTGATCGAGAATGTCGGTACCAGCAATCAGTTAGGCTTTTTTATATTTAAAAACGGGCAGTATCAGACAGTTTATGTCTCTAATTATTACGAATTATACAATTGGATCTTTGTGACCTGCACCGTAAGTTCGACCGGAGTGATGAAAGTATATAAGAACGGAGTTTTGGCAGGTACCAATCCAAACGGTCTTGTACCGGATACAATGGTGAGAACCAGACAATTTTTAGGACGGAGTAATTGGTTTGATTCTAATAATAAGTTATTTAACGGTGCTATGGATGATGTCCGGATCTATAACCGGGAATTGAGTCAGAACGAGATTTTGGAGTTGTATTCAGATGCTCCTCAGGGGAGCTTATATTTAACATCATTAACAACCTATCAGGGGATTAATACAGGATCGATACAGGAGATCAACTGGCAGGCAAATACGGGTGTGAATACAGTTAAGATTGAATTATCCACGAATAACGGGACAACATGGACACAAATAGCAACAAATCTTCCTGCGAGCCAGGGCAGTTATAGCTGGTCTGTGCCTTTGACTACCTATGAGCAATGTAAACTGAGGATCAGCAGTGAGCAGAATACAGCGGTAAGGGATTCTTCGGCGATGTTTGCGATCGTGAATTCAACTTTGGATATGGGAATATTGATAAATTATCCTTTGGACGGGAATGCCCAGGACGCGACACAGAGTTATTATAATGGTACTGTTACGGGTGCTGTTCCGACATATAACAGATATGGTTATGCCAATAAGGCAATGTTATATACGAATAAGAGTGATAAAATTGCTATACCGGGATATGCTACTCCAACTGTAACAGTATCCCTGTGGTATTACTTTAACGGTACGAGTGGAGATTGGAACACACTGTTGGGTGGTACTGCAGCAGGCAGTCATCATTTGATAGTTCAAAACAGTACAAATTTAATTGGATATTGGAATAATGGTTTCTATTCATCCGGGTATGCTTTACAAGTGGGGAAATGGTATCATTTAGCGGTAGTTAAAGAGGGTACCAGATCGAGATTGTATGTCAACGGGGTACTTGTTCAGGACAGAACTGACGGGATCAGTAACGGTAGTTATCCTATAACAATTATTGGTAATGCGTACAACAACCTTCAAGGCTGTCCGGGTATTATTGATGATCTTGTATTTTATTCCAGAGTTTTATCGGTTTCAGAGATCCAACAGCTTTGTGGGAATACTGCGACTGTCCAGGTGTCAGGGCATTTATTTAGTGCAGGAACAAATCCTCAGCCCTTGCAGGGTCTGACAGTTCAGATACGTTCCGGTCTGGAAACACAGACTTCCACTAGTGCCGGTTTATTTACCTTTACTAATGTATCTGTAGGTCACACATATCAGCTAACAGTATCGGGAACAGGATATCAAGCATATACACAGGAAATTTATATAGGAAGTACTAATCTTGATTTGGGCAATATTTCCATTTCAGAAGCCAATCAGCAACCGGCAAATGTAACAGCTACCAGTCAAAATAACGATACAAATATTCTGTTAACCTGGTCAGGAAATTCGACCAGATCACTGAGTAATTATTCCATATACAGGTTAATTTCCGGGAACGAGGAAAACCTTGGCAGTTGGGTTTTGGTATCAACTGTTACCGATACAGCTTATACAGACAATACCTGGACGAGTGTTGCTAATGGTGTTTATAAATATGCTGTTATGGCAAATTATTCCAGTGGGATTTTTTCAACTATATCCTTCTCAAATGAGATTCAGAAAGGTGGAAAAGTTTTTTCGGAAGATTTTAATCACAGCGGAGCAGTACCTGAGGGCTGGACAACCCAGTCTGCAGGCGGAATAGATTATCCCTGGCAGATTACAGAATGGAATTATCAAGACTTTGTTTTCTATCTGGAAAACTGGTCATCAAGCACTGCAGATGAAAAACTCTTTTCCCCGGTATATGACTTTGCCGGATATCCGGGAGTTGTTGTATCTTTTTATGATGAAAGCTATGTATCTTCAGGGCAAGTACTTTTCCAAGTTTCTCCAAATGGTACAAATTGGCAGACAGTATATTCTTATGTTGCTGGATATAATGGAACTGGCAGTATTTTAAGTTTTAATGTCTCCCAGTATCTGGGTAATTGTTCAACTGCACAATTTCGTTGGCATTATACTACCAGTGCAGAAACTTATGATTACATTGTTATTGATGATTTCCAAATACAACTCAGTAAACCTTATGATACATATTTGGCAGCACCATTTCCGCTTTCAGCCAATTTGAAGAGTACGAATAGAACAGTGCAAATCGGGATAACTATTAATGATGATACACAGGTTAATGCTTCTACATTACAATACAGAATTGATGCCAACGCTAATGGAGTATATGATACTGCCGAAGCTTGGATTCCTTTAACAGGATATACCAATGCTCAAAGCCTGACTCTGAGAGTTAATGCTGTTTATACAGCTGACGGAAATAACCTGAAGTATGAATTCAAGGGAGATGATATTGAAGGGAATGGTTTTAAATACAGCGGTACTTTCGGCACTAATGGAATTGCAGATGATTACTATGTTTCTGTTGATGCAACACCTCCATCCTTAGTCAGTGATCTAAGTGTGACAACAGCAGCTTTGAATTCGGCGACTTTGAGTTGGACACCCGTTACAGAAGCCAATTTTTCCACATATGAGATTTATTATTCTCAGTCGTCCAGTGTCTCATTGAATGATCTCAAATGGACATTAGTTGACAACACTGCACTGGGAGTGAGAACAACATCATCAGTTACTATTAACACTCTGGAGTCAAATAAAACCTATTATTATAAGATTAGAGCAATTGATACTTTTGGGAATGTTTCAGAATTATCCAATTTAACTATCTCAGTACCAATAAATTTACTTCCGACCTGTGCTACACCGGTTCCCACAAATCAGCCCACACCATTATGGTCCAACAGCAGAACTGTGACAATCGGCTGTACCTTTGCGGATTATTATGGGATTAATACTTCTACGATCCAATACCGGTTCGACAGGAATGGTGACGGGGTTTACGGTGCAGATGAAGGCTGGCAGAATTTTGGTTCTCGAAGTTCTTCTACCCGTAATAATAGTCATAAAAGAGAAGGGAATATCACTGAACTGATAAATTCATATAATTTTGCCAGTCTGACAGCTCAACAGTTAGAGTTTGCTATCCGCAACCGAGCTCAGACGACAGTCTCTGTTTCTGTTACTTTCACCAGTGACGGCAGTATCATGCGTTTTGAATTCAGAGCAATGGATGTGAATGGTTACGGTTATGCCTACAGCGGAACCTACAGTCAGATCGGGATTGAGGATGACTGGTTTGTACGCGTAGATACTGTTAATCCTGCGAATACCGGAGCTTTAGTTTCCGGGACAGCTACTCAAACAACTATCCCTTTGAGTTGGACATCCGGCTCAGACTTCAATTTTAAAACATATCAGATTTTTTATGCGACTCATGCTAATATAACAGTTTCAGACAACTGCTGGGATTGGACAAAAGATACGGCATTGCTGAATGCTTCAGCAACTTCTACAACAATAACCGGTCTTCTTTCTGGAACAACGTATTATCTGAGAGTCAGAGCAATTGACGAGGCAGGGAATGGTTCAGTACTCTCGAACGAGCTAATTGTTCAGACAGATATCCTGTATCCTCCACTTGCTCCCCAGAATTTGACTATTACTCTGTCTGATCTCGACGGAGTTACATTAAGCTGGAGTCCTGTCACACATGATACACAAGGTAATCCGATCACAGTGAGCAGGTACAGTGTCTATGCCGGAGATACAACCGACTTTGTTATCGACTCAGGCAATATGGTTGGTTATACTACTCAGACAACTTATACATTGACTAATTATCTGAGTAATGGGTACAATAAAAAGTTCTTTAAAGTGACTGCAGAGAAGATTTCTCCGGCGAGGAGAACACAAAAAAAGGATTAGCTCATAAATATCTATATTATGATTTTTGTTGATTCTATGAAGTAAATAACTAACTATTGCTTAGTAATAATCTTTCGTCCTACCGGACGAGGCCGGGGGTATTCATACCTGCAGCTGAAGCTGCAGGCTATACATCTTTTGTCCTACGGACAATTAGAGAATCATGTACTTGATATATTATGAAATGCCTACATTATTTTGTCTTGAGTCCTAAACAGCCTCTTAAGTAAATAACCTTCGACACAATTCTCCTGAGAGGAGTACCCGCGAAGCGGGGGAGGTGTGTGAGTTAATTACTTAATCCCGAACTGTGCAGTAGAATCTTTACAATCTGGCTGAAGCTAGTGAATTTGAAGGACTTACAATCTCACTCACCATATATTTATTATATAACCTCGTTCGATTGCAAACCTCTACTGCACAATCCGGGTTAATTATCCAAAAACTTCCAGTAAATTGTCAGGAAAGGTTGTTGGAAATGGAGTCCGACTCTGAAGGTTTCAGTAGGGGCGAAAGTCAGGCCGAAATCCAGGTCAAATTCTTTTCTTTGTCCTTTATCATTAGACATCATGAAACCGTTTTCGATATATTGGTTAGTAGATTGTCCAAAAGTCAGGTATCTGTTACCCGGATCATAGAAGATTTCAGAGATGAACTTGATTCTACGGGTGAGGTCATAATCAACACCGACAAAAGCTCTGTAAGCATTGAAATTATTACTCCCGAAGCCACCTGTAAACTGGTGAATATTGCTATCCTTATCCAGATAAAATTTCTGAGGTTTGCTAAACAATAATTCATTACAGAGCATACCGGTATGGAATGACCAGTTTCCTCTTCCACTGCTGAGAGGCATACGTTTACTATAAACAAGGGCAGCTTGCCAGTAGAATTTCTTAGAATTACCGTACATCTTTTCTAAAGTCTCGTCGGTGGTCATGCCATCAATTTCGAGTTGTTTTTCATCATAGTATTTGGCGTATTCATTGATCATATTATGATTAGAGAAAAGGGAGACTTCGAGGGAGACATTATTCCGGATCGCACCTTCTGCTTTATTCATAAGGACAAAGCGGGGGGAGAGGTTAATGTCACCGGAGAAATTATTAGGTAATCTGGAGAATACCTGAAGTTCTTCTGTAAAGCCATAACCCATGGACAAGCCTGTGATATAGAAGGTATAGGGTTGAAGGACAAAGGCAGTGGGGTCGAGAAAGAGGGAGGTTATTTGTTCAGCACCGGCAAAGAAGCGTTTTTGGTTGAGTCTGGCTTCGAGTTTACCGCCGAAGAATCTGTCCATTTTTTCGATTTGGGTTTTGGAGACCTGGATTCTGCCGTATTTGTTTTTAATAGTAACGGTGTAGGCGTCTTCACCCATGAGTTTTCCCTGTAAGTTGGAACCGTCTTTTTTCTGGATGACAACGGTTTCTTCCAGGATTTCGCTAAACGGAAGCATCAGAGTGCCTTCAGTAGTTTCCAGAACTACGTTACCTTTT
>CAYQPF010000115.1:0-15474 GCA_964419225.1 uncultured Candidatus Cloacimonadota bacterium
CGGAGACATGGCTCATTCAGTCTGGACGAGTGGCTCATCGTAAAAATATTATTCAGGGATGATTAGTGGATTGGTATTTGAGAAGAGAAATGTTTTTCAGGGAGTTTATTAACAGGGATAAACAAGATGAACAGGATGTAATATAATTATGAATGGAGAATTGAATGACAAACCCGTCCTGAATATCCAGAAATGTAACCGTGTTGATAAAGAAATAGCAGCATACAATCAAATATAGTTGTGGTATTGTTAATCAATGGACTTGGCATTTATGCCGGGGAATAAATAAACAAATCCATATCAGTGGCTTTAGCCAAACATGTGATGTTAAATAATGAATGAGTCCACTCTAAAAAGTCATTTATCCACAGAGTATGAATCAAGCTGGCAGGGTCTTGCTGTGCATACAGCTCTCCGGATACGGGAATTTGGGAGGCTTGAAATTAGTTAAAAGTTAATAGGATTAAGTCATTAGTTTTAGGGATAAATGATAACAAACTGAAATTTATTATCATCATCTCCGACAACTATTATCTCTTCACTCATAACTCTTAACTATAAAAGCTGGCTCCTTGGGTAAAAGAAGATCAAATAGTGTATGATAAAGAAGAGAATCCAATCGGAGTCTCAGGCACACATACACCCTTTCCACCATTTCATTGGAAATGTAGAACGACGACAAACATGCATTAGAGGTTATGGAAATTTCAAAATCAATCTAGCGTCAGTAAATTTTTCTTTTATACATAGATCATAGCCTTTTTGAGTTAGATGATACATATTTGTCTCACCACTCAAAAAAACATAGTCTCTAATAATTAAGTCATTCATAGAATAGAAAAAGTAATCAGCATTTGGAAGAGAATTGTTTATAGTAAATCCCCATTTCTTTGAAAAATCATCTCTGTGATGTAATTTTTGATAGTGTATTAGCGTGTGCAAAATAATTAATTGCATGTAGTTAAATTCTAAAGATTGTGAGTTAACTTTTCTATTGGGCTTCTCGGTTTCACTTGTTGAATCTGAAGATTGATAAAATTCAAATCCTCCCCCTTTTTTAATTCTTTTCAGTAATTGTTTTAATTCTTCTCGAAAATAGATAAAGGCAATAAAAGCAAGAAATCCCCAATTTGTAAAATAACCGAGGATGAATTTAATGACTTTTGGGCTATCCTTGACCAAAATACCTAACTCTGGATTAGTTTGAGAAATGAATATTGGTAGGAAAATAATAATTAATAGTGCTACAATAATTGCTGTATAGAATAGCAAGTATTTAGCATAATAGGAAAAAAATGAAATCAATTTTTTTATTGATTCATTTTTTGGCTCTTGGCTCATAATGTCCCTCCAAAAATATCTAATTAAGAGTGTAAAACAATGTTACACTCGCAATTATACTCAAAATATTTTTTACTAAACAGGTTTTGTTTTCTCCATTATCTTTGAATAATCTGCTTTTACAGTCTCAGGAACACTTCTTTCATCAAGCAATTCAACTGCTTTATAAAACTGATTTAAACACCTACTATAAGTTTTGATTCTACTTTTTAGTAGCAAATTCTCTTTAGGTAAAGAGAAAATGAATTTAATTTCTCTTGGAGAAAATCGTTTAATCATTTTTTCATAATACGGAGAAGCTAAAGTAGAGGTTCCATATTGATTCCCTATATAACAGAGAAGTACAGTTAAAACGTACTCTTGTTTTGTTGATTCAGGTATCTGTGTAGATTCGGATAACTCTAATAATCTTTTTGCGAATGGGTACTCATTATAAAAATTATCATAACTTTTATGTACACTAAGTAACCCACTGCAAGCACTTGATAGAATACTATGTTGTTCAATAGAGTTAAGCAAATTGATTAATTGCAACTTTTCGAAAAAGATCGTAGAAGCCTTATGCCTTTCAACATCACCTTTAGCTTGATAGTCATAATGCCTATTTATAAGATTTGATTTCAAAGCAGTTGTGAAATTTTCTTTTAAGCTTTCACAAATCAAAAAAGAATTATTTCTTGCTTCTTCTCCTGAAAGAGGATCACAATAAATGCCATGCAAAGTACCAAGTAATGTTTCTCTTTGTGCTTCATGTGTTTTCGACAATCTTTCAATCCATGTATTTAATTGTTCTTGATTAAATGAACTTCCTTTTATAGATGCTAAAAAACTATTTATATCGACACCTTGAATATTTACATCGTTAGAAATAGCATATTTAGCACACCTATTGAGAAAAACAATTAATTCTCTGTCATTTATTAAACCTATACTTGGATGAGCAGCAGAGTAATTATTTCTAATATCCCTACATTGTTCCAAAAAAAAGTAACCTTCTTCTGATATTAAATTAAGATCTAAACATAGTGATAATAAATCAGCATCTCGTAACTCGTTTAGCGTTGTTTCATCAAAATCTCTTCTTAAAATTTGTTTAACAACATTCAACCCAAATACAATAACTTTTTTTCTCAAATTCCTAATAGATGAATTCCAAATATAATTTATTGCACTATCAAAGAGACCTACTGATGTGGCAATGCACATTCTGGCTAGCAGTTCATCTCTAAATTCAGGATCGATTAATTTCAGTTCTCTTGGAAGATTCTGCCAAGCATAAACAATCTCTTCATCGCTAGCTATTACATCTCTTGGGAGATTTAAAGTTCCAATAATATTCTGAATATGGGGTAAAGCCATTTCAGTTATAACGGGTAAAGAAACATCAACCATTAGTACTCCTTTCAACTAAACTATACTTATTTTTATTTGTCACTTACTGATTAGATAGTTAATTGTGTAATAATAACCACAATGCTTCACTAGTAATACTCTTTAATATAATCATATGCTTTCTGGAAAAGCTCTTCATCTTTGATTTTATACTTTGTCCAAATAATTTTCCTCAGTTCACGTTTTACTTCTCGAACTCCGACAGTAGAATTTTGCCAGCCATCAAAGCGGACATATTTAACTATTTCATCAATATCGTTTACAATTCTCTCAACAATAGCTGGAGTTGTATCTGTCTTTAGTTCAAGGAAAAGTTCTGTTAATGCCGTTTTGGCGGATTTTTGATTTTCTGGAGGATCTGTAAGTTTTTCAGCCTGAAGTGTCTCTCTGGCTATTTGGCAAAGCTCTTTAATAAAATCAATGGAGCTAATGAGCCCTCTTTCAGCTTTATCTCTTAGAGCTTCAAGTCTTTCACTGAGTTTAACAAAGGCAGGATTATTGGCATGTTTATGAAGTCTGCTCACAAGTATTTTCATTAATTTAGCAGCATCTTTTGGATTCTTCTTATTCATTAGTCCATCGATTAATTCAGCATTCAGGATTACTTCTTCCATTTCATGGTTAATGCCGGCAACATGAATATGCTGATGTATCAGAGCTGTTGTTTGAGCACCCAGAGCATGCCATAAAAGACGTCCACTATCATCAGTGGTCGGCTTGACAGATATATAGACCTGTGATAACCATTGGTAGTCTTTCTGATATATATTTAAAACCTCATCAGGGGATAGAGCTTCCCACAGTCTGGACAGTCCACTATAATCTTTAGCAAAAGCATCTCGCTTTTCATTCGTATTAATGTAATCCTGTGCAGTTTGAAGCCCTTCAAACCCAATTTGCGTTCTGTCGGCACCTGCAAAATGATCCAGACATTGTTGAATTTTAAAAGGTAGCAAGTCTTTTAGCTCCTGCAGATTGGTAATGACAAATTTTACACTCTCTTCATCAAATGCCAATGCTCTTGCAGTTTCATCAAATACGCCAAAATAATCTACAATACGTCCAAAAGTCTTATTAGGGAATAATCTGTTTGTCCTGCAGATTGCTTGTAGAAGAGTATGGTCTTTAAGTGATTTATCAAGATACATGGTTTGAAGAATTGGAGAATCAAATCCGGTAAGAAGTTTTGCTGTAACAATCAGGAACTTCAAATCAGATTCAGGATCATTAAACTTCTCTAATATTTTCTCTTGTTTATCCCTGTCTAAACTCCATTTTTGTTTGAAATTGAAATCATCATTGGCCGAAGTGCTAATCACTACATCACTTTGACTCGATTCCAGTATTGAGTCTAACACCTCTTTGTAAAGAATACAAGCATAGCGATCAGGTGTGACTATCATCGCTTTGAGTCCTTCGGGTTCAACATGAGTCTTAAAATGTTCAACAATATCAAGAGCAATTGTTTTAATTCTCTCGGGAGACTTCAGGAAGACAGACATCTTAGCTGCTTTTTGACTTAATTTATTTCTGTCATCTTCAGTAAGGTCATTTGCCATTTCATTAAAAGCAATATCAAGATTTTCCTTATCAATATGATAATCTGGAAGACGCGGTTCAAAATGTAATGGTAGAGTAGCATTATCTCGAATACTATCTTGGAAAGTGTATCGACTCAAATATCCCTGAGTGTCCTCTTCAGCCCCAAAAGCCCAGTAAGTGTTTTTATCTGCTTTATTTATTGGAGTTCCAGTTAATCCAAATAAAAAAGCATTTGGTAGAGCATTTCTCATCTTACGTCCAAGGTCACCTTCTTGGGTTCGATGAGCTTCATCAACCATTAGAATAATGTTTTCCCTGTTATTCATATCTGGATATGCATCTTTAAATTTATGGATCATAGTAATTATAATTTTACGTGTATCTTTTAGCAAGAGGTCATGTAATTCTCTGATGCTGTCTGTCGTAATCATATTGGGTACTTCGGCACTGTTGAAAGTTGCAGTTAATTGCGTGTCCAGATCAATTCTATCAACAACTATAATAACAGTTGGACTGTTAAGAACTGGTTGTTTACGAAGTTTTTGAGCAGCAAAGAGCATCAGTAATGACTTGCCAGAACCTTGGAAATGCCAAAGCAATCCTTTCTTAATTCTTCCCTCAATAACACGATCAACTAAAGCATTTGCCCCTTCATATTGCTGATATCGACAAACGATTTTAATCTTCTTTCTCTGTTTATTGGTAGCATAAACGGTGAAGTATTGCAATATATCCAGTAAGGTAGAAGGCTTTAATAAATGTGTGATTTGATTGCCAATTTCATGCAATTTGAAGAGTTTTCCAAACTCATCATGACTATTTTCGATTCTCCAAGGCGTCCAATATTCCAGAGGAGTTCTAACACCACCAATAAATAATTCCTTTCCTTCAGTAGCAAAAGAGAATACATTTGGGACAAAAAGTTGAGGTATAGTATTTTCGTAAACAACATTTATATCATGTGCTGCATCAAACCAACTAACAGCAGGACGAACTGGAGTCTTTACTTCACCGACTACGAGAGGAATTCCGTTCACAAACAGTACTATATCAGGAATTTTAGTTTCACGAGCTTTAATTTTAAACTGGTTTGTTAGAATGAAACTGTTATTTTTTGGATTTTCAAAATCAATAATTTTGATATTTATATGTTGATTATCTTTTCCAAGAGGTAAAGATATTTCTCCTCTAAGCCATTTAGCAAATTCTTCATTTGATCTTACTAACCCTACATTATTCACTGAAATCAGTATAGCTCGGAGTTTATGGATAACCTCTTCAGCTTTTAAGGGCTGATCAGTCAGACATGGATTTATACGGCACAAGGCTTTGATCAGTTCTTGTTCCAGAAGGACTTCTGTGTTTTGCCGGGGAAGAAGATCTGATTGAATATATCTCCATTTTGCTTCATCCAAATAAGAAGTTTCTTCCTCACGTACAATATCATGCTTTATTGAATTCAGATTTATACCAGTAAGCTGATGTATGACATAGTGTTCTACACTATTGAGTTCATTGAAAATCACAATAGCCCCAACTTATGAAATAGAACCTTGTTTCTTTTTTTTGCATTCAAAAGAACTTGGTCGAAAGTTAATATTTCAATCATACATTTCAAATCCTTATTATATCCATAGTATCCTAATCCATCATAAGTTGGACTTAATTGTGCGTAGTTCGCCCATCTTCTAATTTTTTCATTTATATCACAAATTAAATAAGTGTAGAACCAAGTATTGTCATTAATAGGATAATTCCTTCCATCTTTAGTTAGTTTTTTACCTTTTCTAATTTCAGCTACATAATCATAAATTTGTTCAATTGGATTATCTTGTGCATATTGATCTCGCATGGGTCTTTTAAATTCAATGAGAATCACTGAATTGTATGGAGGTTCATCACCCTCTATGAAAGAAAATGGATTATTAAAAACCAAAATATCTGGTCTGTTTGTGCTATTTGTTTCTAGTCCTTCAATAGAATTCAGAGGTTTATCTGAAGTTAAATATGTATGAAAACTTAATCTTTCATCTATCAGCCAAAGATTTTGCATTTCAAATAAAACGTCGTTAGAATCCTTTTTTGTTGGAAAAACAATGTTATGAATTGTTTTTTCAATTTCATAATGATTACTCTGATTAAGCCCCAAGGACTTTTCAAAAATTTCAAGGATAGATTTGCGGTGAACAACATATTCTATTAAATTCGATTTACTTAGTTCAGTTAAGCTCTGTAATACTTCTAAGTGCTTTTCTCGTATTTGATCTGGGGTCTCATTATTATCATTATTGTTTTGTATAATGTTCTTTGCTTTAACACGAGAATCAAAATCAATATCTTGATACTTTCTAAATAGTTTTAATTCTACATCTTGATCTGATAGGTTTTCAGTATATACAATACTTTCTAAAGCTCCAGAATGCCTTGCTAAAATGCTATATTGCGGTGCTTTTTCTCTTATATAATAACGTAAAGCATCTAATTTTTTCTCTCTGAAAGCAGTTACAACTGTAGCAAAATGCTTGTTAATTACTTTCTCCAATTCAAAATGTAACTCAGTTATCTTTATTAGATCATCTTCAAAAAGTTCATCTTTGCTAAACAATACTTCGGTTCGTTCATCATTAATATTTTTATCAAAATACTCAGATTCAATAAATCCAAAAAGTAAATAATACTTTTTTGTTTCTTCATCTTGTATTTTGGTATGTAAATCGAGTATTATTTTATTTAGGTTAAAAGATTCAACTTCTCTTCTGTTTGCACATAGGCTTAATTTATGGTATGTGAGTTCATCATGCTTATACCACTTGATGAGATTAAGTTTAAAATCATAGCTTCTCAGACTAAAAGTTTCTGTTATAATATTCCCAAAAGTTATTTTTCTAAATTGTTCATTAAGATTTATAGTAGTGTCACCATCAATAAGATCCATCCTTGGACAATCTTTTCGAAACATATAAATGATAAAGTGTTCGATAATTCTATCAGCTATAGTATCAGCTTTTTTCGGACACTTTTCTTTGAAAGGATCTTTGAATCCACATAATTCAACCTTAGTCTCGTTCATGGTGGAGTTGCCCATTTTACTAATTGAGACATTCTCAATAATATTTTTAAGATTGAACCCAAATTTCCGAAAATATGTTGCGTTATTTTCCTCATAAACACTTTCAATATTAACATTAGAGAATGCTTTCAACCAAATAAATCTCCCAATTCCTTTTCCCCCTATATGAACTTTGTATGTTGAATAAGCTCTTTTAAAGGAATTATAATTATTCTCATCAAAGCCAATACCATTATCAATTACTGTAAACTTAACTACTGCTGGTAAATTGTAATCTGAATCATCAAATTGGATTGAATTTTCCCTTCCTAAAATAATCGAAATATGCCCATTTGTAATCTTACTTTCTTCAATTGAATGGATTGAGTTTATTATTGCCTCAAAAAGAGGTAGAAGCATATTTCTTTCAGCAAGTTTTAAGCTATTTACTCTTCCAATTAAATCAATGTCAATAGTTTCATTTAGATTTTTTTTCATATTTAGTTATCCTTTTATTTAAAAATATCATCCAGTAATTTTTCCTTTAAATACTTTAATGCTTGCTTTTGATGTTTGAGTTTGTGAGTTGTATCATTAAGTTGTTTAAACAAACTTATTATCTTCATTTGTTTTTCTAGTTTGGGAATCCAAAATATTTGATCTGCTAAAGTTTTCCACTTGATTGTTGGTGATAAAGATCCTTCTGATATTTGAACAGCTCGATTCATGAATTCATTACTTTGCATAAAAAGAGGCAAAAAATCTTTGCAAATCTTATCTTCTTTTGCCCTGAGTATCATACTATGAGCAGAAGCTATCCCATCGAAATGTGAAACTGCTACTTTTCTTTGATAGGCTCTGCGTTTGCCAAAAATGATATCACCTTTATATATTTTAAGCTTTGTTCCTATTACATCGCTTGGTTGACCTGTTCTTGATATTTCTAAGCTATCTGGATCTAAATGCTCAAGACCAACATATATTGTTAATTCTGTGTCCTTAGGCTCAACTCTTTCCGAAAGGTTTAATGCAAGATCACTGAATTTCAATTTAGTATAATCCTTATCAGTTACATAATTTCCTAAGACCTTTTTATTAAACAAATCCTCCTGAAGTTTATTCTTTAAATCTTGTATTTTCTTCTCCTGCATCTCTACTTTCTTCATTGAATCATCTATGGATTGAAACAATGAAGAAATTTGTCTTTGCTCTTCAAGAGGTGGTAGTGGGATTTTTATTGAATGTGCAATAGTCCTACTTAGTCCTGGAACTGCAGTAGCCATGTTTAGTCTCTTCAAATCGTAATAACTTAAAAAAAGCAATAACCAACTTAAACTTTCTTTACAATTGATTTCCTCGACATAATATGTAGTATCTATTGGATAACATGGTGTTGACGATAAAAATACATTCCCAACAGAACCTTTTCTTCCAATAATTAATGTTGCAGAATTAGTTAAAGGTTTATCATGCCAACCAATGATACCTGCAGATCCAAACACAGGTATCAATCCTTCATTTCTATTACTATCAACAAGGTTTTTGCCATATAGAAGTGTACATATACTCCCCAAAGATTCGTCCAACCATTCGCCTTTATTCAGTTTCATACCTCTATTCCTATCTCTCTAAGTTGAGAATATAGCATTTCCAGAGAATGGTTTAATTCGCCTTGACCTGTCCTGATTTCGTTTAGCAGATCATCGATGTTGTGTTCATTTGTGTTGGAAATTTGTTTAATATACATTTGTACACTTAGATTACCGTTGTTCTCCAAGACTTCTTTTATGGTTTTAATATTAACAAAGTTATCTATATCCCTGAAATTCCAATATGCTTCGCTGATTTTTTTAATATGCTGAGGTTCCAACCAAGCATTGGATCTTTCTATCCTTAACTCTTCTTTAGCATCGATGAACATGATTTTCCCTTTGCGTTCTTTGGGTTTATTCATACGACATACTAATAAGCAACTTTCCATACTACTGTTGTAAAATAAATTTTTACCTAATCCAATAACGGCATCAACAAAATCATTTTCAATCATTTTGCGACGAATATCACTTTCGGCATCTCTGAAAAGTACCCCATGAGGCCAGAGAACAACACAACGTCCTGAGATAGGATTTAGGCTCTTCATTATATGTTGTTGAAAGGCATAATCGGCACATCCTTGTGGTGGAGTACCCCAAATATTGCGACCAAAAGGATCATTCATCCATTTCTTTTGGTTCCATTTCTTTACACTATAGGGAGGATTCGCCATTATAACATCGAAAGTTTTTAATTCATCATTTTCAAGTATTTGAGGACTTTCTAAAGTATCACCCTGCACAATCAAAAATTCATCAACATTATGCATGAACATATTAATTCTGGCTATAGCTGAGGTGATTAGATTTAATTCCTGTCCATAGAGTTTCAAATTACGGTACTCTTTACCTTGATCTTGGAGATGCAAAACTGAGCTTAATAAAATACCACCACTTCCACAAGTAGGATCATAAATACTCTCTCCAGATTGAGGATTAGTAATTTGGGTCATAAGCTTCACAACAGTACGATTTGTATAAAATTCAGCAGCAGTGTGTCCACTGTCATCTGCAAATTTTTTAATTAAGTATTCATACCCTTCACCCATTAAATCATGAGGAACGTTAGTAACACTTAAATTGATTTTATTAAAATGCTCAATTAAATCCAAGAGCTTTTCGTCACTTAATCTACGCTTATTTGTCCATTGAGCGTCGCCGAAAACATCATGTAACATTTCAAAGTTTGCTTTTTCTATCTCAAATAACGCTTTTTGAAGTGCATCTCCAACATCAAAAGTTTTGTTTCTAACATCATCCCAATGACATCCTTTGGGAATTTGAAAACGATGGTTTTCTGCAAATTCAGCAAAGGATAAATCATCCTCACTTTCTTCCAAAGCATTTTTATATTCTTCATCCCATAAATCACTAATCCGCTTAAAAAATAGTAAAGGGAATATGTATTGTTTAAAATCAGCAGCATCTATCATTCCTCGTAAAATATTAGCAGCACCCCAAAGGTAATCTTCAAATTCTCTCAATTCCATAAGTTCATTCCTTATTTTTCATGTAAATATTTTTTCTATATTCACATCTACAAAAAACCTCTGTATTGGCAAGAGAAAAAAGTTTTTTTTTGCATGCAATAGCAAGCACACTTGTTGAACCATTATTCTTATAATTTATTGTCTCTGATCATTGATTTAGGAGTTTAAATGGATCAGACTTTTTTACAAAAAGCAGAGGCTTTACTAATAAAACACGAAGGACATCGATTAAGACCATACCGCTGTACATCAGGTAAACTGACCATCGGAGTAGGTCGCAATTTTGAAGACTGCGGGATAACTGAGCAGGAAGCCAAAGAAGTACTTCAAAATGACATTTTACGATGCGAGTTGGAACTTATTAACACATTCCTGATATCTACAAAAACCTCACAGAGAACCGCAAACTGGTGCTTCTGGACATGTGTTTCAATCTTGGGATTAAAGGTCTTTTACAGTTTAAAACCACTCTTGGCTTTATCAAATCTGGAGAGTGCGAAAAAGCAGCAAACCAAATGCTTAAAACCAAATGGGCGAAGCAGATTGGTGTAATAGCAATTGAACTTTCCCAACTGTTTAGTGATAAGTTGGATTGAGTCATTAGTTGGGGAAAAAGTTATTTACGGAGTAGTTTTTCAGAGAGAGTTTTTCGAATGGAGGTTAATATTTTGAGTAATTCTATGTAAAGATATCCCCCGTCAATTTCAGCTATTTGATAGTGCTTGAGGCAAGAACAAATTACTATTTTCTAATTACAGCATATCCTATAGATCAAAAATATCAAAGAGTAAAAATAGAAAGGGAATACATTGCTTCAAAAAAAAAGGTACCGCATAACGGCACCTTGACTCCTTCTACACTTGGCAGATGAATACATACAAATTAATAGAAAACAATAAAATGTCAAATTCTATTTTTGAATTGATTCAATCAACCTATTATTATTTATGGCACTACAAAATTGTTTGTGAAATTAGGATAGAGGTTACATAAAACAATTGGCAAAATAGGTATAGGTGAATTGCAGGTAAACTTGATATCAGATTTACACACCCCGTCAACTTCGTTGCCACCCCTCTTGATAGAGGGGAATTAACATGCTGCTATATATTATGTTAGATTACTACAATATACTTTAGCAGTGTTAAAAAAATATAAAAAGAGTAAGTAAGTTAGTACAAGAAGTTTATTAAGATAAAGAGAAGTAAAAAATAAAGGATTACTCATTGTCGGTTCACAAGGGATAGGAATAAGAATCCTTATTCCAAACAGAAGGAGTTGGTCGTGGCATTCAATGAAACGCTTTCGGAGTTTATTAGCATCGATAAACATGAACTTTGATGAAGGAGAGAATATATTAATTACTAAATCTGAATTGCAGTAAAAGTCCACATTCGTTTTCAAAAGTACTTTCAGTAAATGTGTCTTGAGTATATTTTCTGAGGACTTTTCGCCAGAAGGATAATCCGCTGATATTCTTTTCGTGATCATGAGTAAAGAGTTCCCATTTACCTTGAAACTGATTGAAAACGAGATTAGCAGCCTGCTCAGCAACTCCTTTTCCTCTGAAAGGTCTGATAACAAAGTATTCATTGAGAAAGTAGTCAATCCCGGGAGAGCAGTGCGGGGGAGAAGCGACTAAGGCGAAACCGGTTGGGATATCATCAACCTTGATCAGAAAAGGAAACAGAATTGCTGGTTTGTTCCACCAGACATTTTGAACTCCGTACTGATCTGCCAGAGTAATAAAGTCATGTGTATCTTCATAGATGCCATGTTTATTGGGAAAAGTGTTATACCCGAACTGTGCAGTAGAATCTTTACAATCTGGCTGAAGCTAGTGAATTTGAAGGACTTACAATCTCACTCACCATATATTTATTATATAACCTCGTTCGATTGCAAACCTTCACTCTTCACGATCTTCGACCCAGTTTGCAAACCTCTACTGCACAATCCGGGTTATAGTGCTCTGAAAGGTCATGCAGGTACAATGGGTAAAGATTCTTGATGATATAGGAATTATCCTGATTTGTTAATTCAATTGTGATGTTCATGATTATATTTAAAGTCCAAACCTTTCTCGGTTAATTTATATTTCTGACTTTTACTATTGGGTTTTTCGGGGATGGTCATTTCGATAAATCCGTTTTCTAAGGCAGGGAAAATGTAGTTCTTTCTGAAAGTTGGTTTATGGACAAGATTAAGTCTTTGCATCATCTCAGTAGCAGATAACGGTTTTTTATCAAACAAGAATATAAGCTTGATGACTTGGTCGCTGACTTGGTCGCTGACTTGGTCGGTTTCATTCAACGCTTGCAGTATGGCATCCAGCATAAATTCGATAAACACAGTTGAATCTGCGTTTTCATCTGCAGTTTGCAGGACTTGATAATACTCTGATTGTCTGTTGTAGATAACTGTTTCGACAGGTAAATACAAGAGTAAAGAGTTCCATTTACTGAGAATAAGAGTTTGCCAGTATCTTCCCATTCTGCCATTTCCATCAGCAAAAGGATGGATAAATTCAAACTCATAGTGAAAAACGGAGCTTAGGATCAAGGGATGCACATCGGAAATTCTCAGCCAGTGTAACAGATCTGCCATCAAATTCTTAACCCTGTGGGCAGGTGGGGCAACATGAACAATTTCTGAATTACTCACTATTCCTACATTACCAGAACGATAGACACCAGATTCCTCAACTAAATCCTGCATAAGCAAACTGTGGGCTTTTAATAAGTCGTTTTCAGAAAATGGATCTAACTTTTCCAGTAATTCATAAGCAGAAAAAGCATTTTTAACTTCGAGAATTTCCCTTGGATCTCCCAAAACTTTTTTACCATTGATAATGGAAGTAACTTGTTCAAGTGATAAGGTGTTATTTTCAATTGCCAGTGAGGCCTGTATTGTCCTTAATCTGTTTCGTCTAAGTAAAGGAGTTTGAGATTGTTCATTCTTATATGAAGCTTTTCCCAGCAACTCACTAATTTTAGAGATCAGATGAATAACTCTATTCGTAATAGTAAATGGTGGAGAATAAAGATCTTCCATCCTTAAATCCTTTCGGAAGAATTTATCATTTTATCTCCAGAACTCTTTCATCTTCTGAGACACGGATGGAGATCCAGGTCGTTTGGGGAGGGAGAATTCTTTCGGCAATTTCAGGCCATTCGATAAAAGTGATACCGGTATCGAAGAGTTCATCGACACCGAGTTCGAGGACTTCTTCTTCTGCCTGGAGGCGGTACAGATCGAGGTGATAGATGGGGAAGAGGCCCTGGTAGATATTCATCAGGACATAACTGGGGCTGTTTACATATTCTGTGATGCCCAACGCTTTGCAGATCTCCTGGACGAGAAAGGTTTTTCCTGCACCCAGTTCTCCGGACAAGGCGATGATGTCGCCTTGTCTCAGAGTTGCTGCAAATTCTTGAGCAAATGAAATTGAATCATCAATAGATTTTAGGATAACCTGTTTCATTTTTTATGGTATTTACTTCTGCAGGTAGCTATCGGGAGGAGCATTTCTTCGAGAGAAATACCACCATGCTGGAAGGTCCCGTTGTATTGCTTTTGATAAACGTGATAGGAATTGGGATAGACAAAATAATAGTCATCCTTGGCAAAAATATAGTTATCAACAATATTTCTGGAAGGCAGACCGAAATCTTTCGGGTTCTTGAGATAGAGAGCATGTCTGTTGTTGCAGGTAAGGTTTTTGCCTTCCTTGTAACGGACAGTTATAGTAGTATCTCTGTCACCGATGACCTGGGTAGCACGGTTAACCTTGATTGAACCATGATCTGTAGAAATGATGACAATCGCATCCTGTTTGGCTATTTGTTTCAAAGCTTCATACAGGGCAGAGTGCAGGAACCAGTGTTTGGTGAAGGCACGGAAAGCTTCTTCATCGGGAATAGTTTCCTGCAGGATCATATCTTTGGAGCGGTGATGCGCGAGGAGATCAAGGAAATTATAGACCAGAACGATCAGTTTTTCCTTACTCCAGGATTCTATTTTGCGGATAACAAAGTTACCTTCTTCCATATTGAAAATTTTCACATACTTGGAGGTTGGATTTAATTCATGTCCCAGATCGGCAATATGTTCATCGAGTAATTGATGTTCATTACGGTTACGGCTGTTGTCCATTTCAGAGGATTCCACCCAGTATTCGGGGAATCTTTTGGCGATATCTATCGGGAGCAGACCGCTGAAGATGGAATTACGGGAGAAGGGGGTAGCTGTAGGAAGAATGGAATAATAGATATCGAGATCAACATCGAACAATTCTTTGATAAAAGGTTCAATAGCGTAGTATTGATCGAGTCTCATACAGTCCATGATAATGAAGTAGATAGGTTTATTTTCACTGAAAAGAGGAGTTACATAGTTAGATATAACATCGAAGGAGAGGTTGGGTCGGTCATCGGTGTTGAGCCATTTCAGATAATTATCTTCGATGTAGTTACAGAATTCGGTATTACAGTTTCTTTTTTCCAGGAAGTGCATATTAGCGAGAGCTGAATCATTGATCTCATCAATAGTCAAATCCCATTTACACATGGATTTATAGATATTGATCCAGTCTTTCCAATCCGGAGCAGCGAAGATCTGTTGATTAAGTTTTACGGAGAATTTGGTATATTCTTCACCGATTTGGTTTTGTCGGATCTCATCAGCCTGGAAGATCTTTTTAATCGCCATGATGATTTGATTAGGGTTGATGGGTTTGATAAGGTAATCGGCAATTTGACTGGCAATCGCTTTTTCCATCAAGCCTTCTTCTTCATTCTTAGTAACCATCACAATAGGGATGGCTGAGTTGATCTTTTTGATTTCCTGAAGGGTAGTTAAACCGTCTAAACCCGGCATCATTTCATCCAGGAGTACAAGATCATATTTATCACCTAATACAATGGCAATTGCATCAGAGCCATTGGAAACTGTTGTAACCTCATAACCTCTTTCTTCCAAAAACATGACAAAGGGTTTGAGAAGATCTATTTCATCGTCCACCCAGAGAATCTTCATTTTTTGCATATAAATTACCTCATTTTAGTTT
>CAYQPF010000116.1:0-15430 GCA_964419225.1 uncultured Candidatus Cloacimonadota bacterium
ATAGTTTTACCTGGCACATCTACCTTACACATATCTTTCCGATCTGTGACCATCCGCCTAATCAGCGTCATCCGTGTTCTATTAAGCGTCCCTTTTCCCTCAATCCTCAATGCTTATTCCTTTCCCAATCCCCCCACTGCCGTAGAATTTCATATCCGCAAATTGCCGTTGTAACTCCGACATTCAGAGAATTCTTCCAACCATAAACAGGGATATTGACAATCGAATCCGCCCGGATCAGTACTTCTTCAGGAATACCCAGAGCTTCATTACCTAAAATCAGAGCACACGGTTTAGAAAACGCTGTTTCATAAATGGTTTTGCTCTCAGCCACTGTCTCCAAAGCATATATAGAAGTATCTTTAAGAATTTCAAACACGGCCTCAATCGTAGAATGATATTCCCATGGAACATATTTTTCAGTACCCATAGCAGTGGTTTTTAGTTTTATATTTTCGGGTGTGGGAGTATAACCACAAAGATAGATTTTTTCTACCCCGAGACAATCTGCTGTACGAAAGATTGATCCTACATTAAAACTGGACCTGAGATTATACAAGATAAAATTAATAGGATTGATTATTCTTGTTTCTGGAATAGAATCATCTTTCATTACTGTTATCATCTCATGATCTTTGAGATCATGGAATTTATGCTGGAGAAACTTGTTAATTTGAAGATAGTCCAGCCAGTTTGTAGAATTGAGTATTTGCTTGAGATCATCGATATTGAGATCATTGTTTTCGTCTGATTTTTCTGCCAAATAATTGAGTAAAATATGAGCTTTCCCGATTAGTTCAGTTCTTTGGGTGAGATTCATCCAATTCTTTTGTATATCGTTAAAAATATCACTTACGATTTTTGTTTGTTTAACCGGGCTAAGACCCAGAAATTTGTTTTTAGACCAGGAATAATTATTCTGCACGGTGAAGTTCAAATATTGGTTTAATCTTGCCGACTTTTATTCCGGCAATGTTCAGATTATCGGGATAATGCCATTTTTCCAGTTTACTATATTCTTCGGCAGAAAGAAGTTCCAACTTGGTGAGTACTTCCATAGCAACAGGAGGGATGACAGCCATCGAGCCGTTTTCTATCTTGAGAGCAAGGGCAATTTGTCTGTCTTTGATGCCAATACAGTAAACACCTTCTGCACCTATCTTTCCAATGATCCTTTTATTGGTAGCCTTCATCAGTTCAGTACAGAATCCATTTGTCCCTGCGATCATGAAAGGATATGAAACTACGGAATCATAAATTCTGTTGATAGCTTTTTGCATTTCCGGATCAAAATTGACAGGATTAATCAGATTCATATAAGCTACAGCCATATTATAGAGCGGGGTTGCAAAAACAGGTGCCGTACACCCGTCAATCCCAATCTCAATTTTGTCTTGGGGATACTCATAGATTAAAGATATGTTCTCTAAAATCTTTTTTTGTAAAGGATGCTTAGGATCTAGATAGTTCTGAAGTGGATACCCCATCTTTTGGCATACAGCCAACATTCCTGCATGTTTTCCCGAACAATCATTGATAAGTTGATTGTCTGCAACATTTCTACGTGCCAGACTCAGAGCATAATTGTAAGATAAGGAAGTTGAGATCCCGCACTGGAGTGTATTTTCTGTCAGATTGATTTTATTAAGAATAGAACTGACTACCTGAATGTGCCTCTCTTCACCATAGTGCGATGAACAGGCAACAGCAAGCTCTTCCTCTGTCAGTCCATAATGATCGGCCGCACCGGAAAGAATTATTTCCAATGCCTGCACAGGTTTTGCGGTTGAACGTGTATATGTATACTTATCTGGATCTCCACAGGAAGCAATAATCTCTTTATTTTTATTTACAACAACAATGTCGCCGGTATGAATACTTTCAACCAGATTTCCTCTGGTAATATGAATCTGTTCTTTGGCCATGCCTACTCCACAAGTCTGACATAAACAGAACCCAGAGACCTTTCTTTGAAATTGACCTTGATCTCATATATTCTGCCATCTTTATTTACCGAATACTTACTGATTAATTTGTTATTGATCGTAATCAGATTATTCCGGTCATCGCCATCTTTTGTATAGGTGGTAATATAACCGACAAAATTGATTTTAGGAATGCATTTTTTAGGAAGATTTGTCAAGGCATCTGTCAATATGACACTGTCTCCTTCCTTAACATCCAGAGTATCTCCAGGATTCAATGAAATCTCATTGTCATTATATATTAAAAGAAGTTTTGTAAGCTTGTAATTTGATTTCTTTTCCACAGCTTGCTTTTTCTCAGGCTCCTTAACTTGTAGATAAGCATTGCCCAGCTTTTGCTCATTCAGCTCTGCATAGATTTGATACAAATCCTTTTTCAAAGCAAACTTAGGAAGCAAATCACTCGTATTTATGTAATGGTGCAAATCATTTTCCGAGTCAACGTAACCATGATAAAAACCAACCACGTTGGCAATCACTTTTTTATTTTCAGGAATAACTGAATTTAAACGGATTATATCTCCTCTAGCTACCCTAAGTGTGTCATTCAGCATCAATTTCCTCTCCTGAGAATTTACAAAAAGATTAAATCCCAGGAAATTATATGTCGTCAAGGGTTGACTGATAGCAGGTTGGCCGATTTCCACAGCAGATAATACCTGAACAGGTATAGCTGCTAATAGAACACTGTCCTTCTTGAGAGTTATTTGAGTATTCGCTGATATTTTAAGAGAAACACCAAAATCATTCCCTGTACCATAATTTAAAATATCAGAAATCACCCCACGGGAATAATTAGATTTAACACTGATAATCTGTAAAGAATCTCCTATATTGAGCTTGATTGAATCATCAGCATGAGCAATTTCCAATTTATTGTTTACCTGATAAAGAATAAAATCAAACTTTGGTTTAGGTAGGTTGATCGCAGGATATTCCGGTGCAATCCCATAATAATTCATAAACTCGTTAATGACTATACTCAAGTATTTAACTCTTTGATTCAAATCCTCAATATTGCTGGATGCTTCCACACCAAAAGCCGGAATATTCAATTCAGTAAGAGCAAAGAAAGTTGCACTTAGCTTTTGCTCTTTATGGACAGTTTTTTTTGAGGCTGTATTATGATTCCAAAAGTTAAAATAATGTCCTGTATCTTCAATTCGCTTATTGATATTTGTTGTGATTGTTCTTGCTATATCACCCAAATAAATCTGCTTCTTATCCTTCATCTGGAATGTATCAGCATCAGCTATAATACTCTGACCGTATTTTGTGGGATTACGTTCTTTATCTATTTTTACAGGACTATAAAAGCCCCTTCCTTCATGCAGATTTAATACAACATCCGATTCTTGCATGAGATTTTTGAGTATCTCCGTGATTTTGTCAATTTCATTTTGAGGTTGCGAAGTCTGAAACCTTCTGTTCATATCAACATCTAACAATCTGGTGTCAGAAAGGATGGATTGTAAATTTGCTCTCGGTACAATAATCAGATTACCTTTTTCCAATGATGAATCTACAAAAATATCAGCAGCTATGTATGGACTTTTTTCATCACCATGCATCCCGCCAATGATCATCAGAGTTTTTCCCGGCTTTTTCCCTTCTATATGGTAAACTTTCAGTTCGTAGTCAGTATTAGGAAAATAGACATCTTCCTTGTAGGAAAAAAGACTTAATAACTGTACTATAAACAATACAATTAGTATTTTTTTTTTCACCAAGGTTAATTACTCTTCTGAACTTGATTACTATCTGCAGCTAACTCTGAAGGTGTACTTAGAGGTGTCCAGTTTTCCGAAATAATCTTCCACTCATTACCCGTTTTCCTCCAAAAAAGAGTTTTACGGCCTGAATCTGTTAAAACGTCTGATTCATATTTCTGGGTGGCTTCCATTATTACATAATTGTGTGAAGAAAAATATTTGATTTCAGATAAATTGATTTTTTGCCCTTTACGGTTAGCATAAATTTTCTTCTTATATGGTACCCAATTCTTATATGGCATATTCAAATTGACACATTTGAAATCAGGATGATAATATTTCAAATAGTTGTCCATATCACTGTTTTGCCAAGCCTCAAACCATTGATTAAAGCTCAGAAAGAAAGAATCCGACATTTGGACAATACTTTTATAATCAACCCACTTAATCGTATCAGCAATAATAACCTCAGTTTCATTAACCTTAATATATGATGCCAAATCTTCCAAATCTTTATTTCGGAATCGCACACATCCTTCTGTATCAAAAGTCTTGAAATCATCCTTGTTGAAGCCGTGCAACCAAATACCTGAACCATCTCGATTCAACAATTTATCAATACTATTCGGATAATTTATCGGAAATGCACCATAACCAAACATATTGTTTACTTTCTCACGAGGCAGAAATTCCGTAATTCTGTAACAACCGGAAGGGGTTTTCATATCACCTCTTTTTTCCTTTACCCCTTTGAGTAACCCTGTAGAAATATCATAAGTCTTTATTAATTCTGTAAAGTTCAAACTCTGTGCTGTATTAAACAAAAAAGCTTTTTGTTGGGCTTTATCTACGACAATTGTATTGTCAGATTTGGATTTCTTGATCAAAATACTGGAAAAACAATCAGGTAATTTTGTCTGGGCAGCCAAATTGGAAATTAGCAGGACACCGGTTGAGATAACCAAAGGAAATAGTTTTTTTATATTTAAAAACATTTATTTCTCCCATTTATAGCTTTTAATTCTATGTTAAAATCTAAAACAGGCCAAAAAAGTCAAGTGGAGAAAAGAATAATTTAACCACAAGCAATAAAAATGTGAAACTATTTGCAGATTCGAGAGTTATTATTTAAACAGGAATTATTTTTATGAATAATTCTATACCAGGAGGATGTATGAAATGCCCGATTTGTAATGTGGATTTAGCGATGACAGTACGTCAGGATGTAGAAATTGATTACTGTCCGCAATGCAGAGGTGTATGGCTGGATAGAGGTGAATTGGATAAAATTATTGATAGAACCGTACCGACAAATGTGCCCAGACCAGGAATTATCACCGGACAACAAAACGAGTACAGAGAATATGATGATGATCACCACGATCGTCATGACCATCATGATGACCATAATAAAGGTTATAATGGAAACTACAAACATAAAAAGAAATCTCTCCTGCACGATCTGTTCGATTTTTAGGAATCAATATAATAACCGGAGATTAGTAATAGTCTCCGGTTTTTTTTGTGGAATCGCGAATAGAAAAAACTCATTTTCTGTAAACATGTTGACAAAAGAGAATCAATATGTTTTTTTTGTCACAAATTACCCAGGGGAAGGAAAATGAAAGTTATCTCTATGATAAATTCCAAAGGGGGAGTTGGTAAAACAACCCTGACAACCAATCTGGCTGTCATGTTCTCTCGCGATAATAAGAAAATACTCTTGATAGATGCTGATCAACAAGGATCAAGCATAGACTTTCGCGGCTTAAGAGGCGAAAATGAAATGGTACCACAGTTTCCCGTTACACAAATCTTAACTCCTACACTGCATAAAGATTTGCAAAAATTCACCTTTGAATACATTTTAATCGATGTCGGCGGACGTGATAACAAAATCTTTCGCAGTGCTGTTATGGCTTCGGATATTGTTGTCGTACCTTTATGCCCTTCCCAATATGATTTCTGGGGCTCTCAACAAACATTCGAAATCCTCCAGGAAGCAAAAATGACCAAACCAGATCTGCAGATCTACTCTGTCCTGAATATGGTGATCCCGGGAACTAAGATTGCCAAAGAAATTGAAAACCTGATCAAAGAATTCGAAAAGGAATATGAAGTAAAATTCCTTAAATCCACTCTCTGCTCCAGAGTCGCCTACAAATATTCTGTCTCTGAAGGCTTGGGAGTAACTGAACTTAGCAATGTTGATCATAAAGCTTCAGATGAAATGAAAAAATTCTACCACGAATTATTACAACTTATAGATAGCAGGGAGGCATAATGCTGAAAAAGCGTCCAAAATCTACAGATGAATTTATTAATGCAACTCCTGAAGTAATTTTTCAGGAAGCAACTCCTGAAGTTGAAACAAAACAGGAAATAGCAGTACCTGAAGAAACTAAACCGATAGTTCGGACTCCTGTCAAAACCAGTGCTAAAGATGATACTATCAAGGATGAAGCCGTGAAAAAAGTTGTCGCAGAAAAAGAAGACAGGGGCCTCGCCAGAATGACTACCTACGTCAATGCCAAATTAGTGAAAAAACTCAAACTCCTCGCTGTCTTAAATGATAAAAAAGAATACGAAATGTGGAATGAAGCAGTCCTTGATCTTATCGAAAAATATAAAAAACAAAGCCTCTATGGAGATTAGAATAATTATTAATTATTAATGTGAGTATCTATCTTGAAACATTTGCTGATGAGGTGTAAATGAGAAATAAAGCCTTGATATTATCACTTTTGTCTCTGTTATGCTTAACAACTTTTTGTTATGCAGGAAATGTTAAAGTAATCCCCAAAGTATATTATATGGAAACGATTTCACCCGAAGCTGTAGTCGATATTTTTAATATCCTGAGTCCTCAAATCAAAGGCAAAACTGCTTTGAAAGTGCATTTTGGTGAAGAGGGAAATCCCAATTATCTGAAAGCAAATATGGCTGAATTACTATGTAAAAAATTAAATGCTACCCTCGTGGAAACAAATGTTCTCTATGGCGGTAAAAGACGAAATACCGCTACCCATATCCAATTAGCCAAAGATCATGGTTTTATATATGCACCCATCGATATCCTGGACTCCGAAGCTGAAACCTTTTTAAAGACTGACAGCAAGCATTTTGACAAAGTCCGTGTAGGCAGTCATCTTGATAAATATCAAACTGTGGTTGTATTTTCGCATTTCAAGGGACATGGCTCTGCCGGATTCGGAGGAGCTATCAAGAATATCTCCATGGGACTTGCCAGTATTGGCGGTAAACTTGCCTTGCACGCAAATCTCCAACCTGTAACAATCCCCAAAAACTGTACCCAATGTGGTGCCTGTGTTCAAGAATGCCCTGTAGGTGCAATAAGTATTAATCCCCTGGTTCTCGATAAAAACAAATGTATCTCTTGCGGTAAATGTCCGGGAGTTTGCCCGACAAGATCAATCAGAGTTCCCTGGGGCAACAAAGACCCCGTAGCCTTTCTCGAAAGACTGGCTGACTATGCCAAGTCCATTACAAAAGACCGCAATATGCTCTATATTAATGTTCTCATGAATATTTCTCCTGACTGTGATTGCAGCCGAAATGCTCGTAAACCCTTTGTAAAAGATATCGGTATTCTGGCCTCTTATGACCCACTCGCTCTGGATAAAGCTTCGCTAGACCTCGTAAATAAAGCTTGGGGAAATGGTGATGCTTTTCTGGAATGCTCAGGCACTTCCGGTAACTATCTGATTGAATATGGTGCAAAAATCGGTTTGGGCTCTGATAAATATCAACTAATAAAAATAAAATGAGGTGATCATGGCAGATTTATTGTTACAGGAAAATGCCTTTTTGCAGAGCGTTTTTAATGCTTTCCCGGCTCCGACGTTCATTGTTGACGATGATGTTAAATTTCTTTACTGGAACAAAGCAGCCTGTGCAATCGTCGGAACAAATACTGACGCTGTATATAATCACAGAGGCGGTGATGTCCTCAAATGCCTGCATTCTACCGAAAGTCCTGACGGCTGCGGAAGAGCCGAATACTGCAAAGAATGTCTGATCAGAAATTCTGTCGGTGAAGCAATAGATGGAAATACTGTCTATCGTAAACACACTAAGATGGAACTTTTGACTGATGATTCTGAAATCATCAACTACCATACTTTGATCAGTACAAGTCCCTTCGAATATAACAGCAAAAAATTTGTTCTGATCACGATCGAAGATATCAATGAACTTATTCAACTCAAAGAGATCATTCCTATCTGTGCTAACTGCAAAAAAATCAGAAATGATGATAATTATTGGGAACACGTGGAAAATTATTTTGCAGATCATATCGACGTCCATTTTTCGCACTCAATTTGTCCTGATTGCAAAAGAGTTCTGTATCCGGAACTGTTTAATAAAAAGAAATAGTCAATCTTTTACATAGTATGACTTGTTTTTAATAAAATTAACATCATTATTTATATAGGAGGATGTATGAAAAAAGTATTTTTAGTAATTTTGGCAATAGCTGCAACCATTGGTGCTATTGTTGTAGGCAAGAAACATTGCCCCTGTTGCAAGAAAAAAGAAGAAGAAGAAAAATAATTCTTGCTTTTTGAAGAAAGTTGATTATGTTATTCGTGTGAGTCAATCAGTGTTAAGGACTACCTTTTAAGTTTCCTCGTCATTAAAAGGTTCTCGAACGAAAGGCTATTTGCCATTACGATTGACTTTGGGTTGGCAGGTGATTGGATTTCCTACTTTTTTTACGGATACTTTTCTTTTGAAGAACTTGGAAATCTCTCTGCCAACTTTTTTATTGTCCAAAATTGGATAACCTCAAATTCATTTCAGAGCCTGAATTTCCTAACTCTCAACTCTCAACTCTCAACTTTCAACTATTAAAGAATAACTATACACTTGACAAAATTCTCCACATCATAAAATAATCTGTAAGGATTATGTTACTCAATTGGAGAAAGAATGAAATTGTTTTGGCTTATGTTGTTGATTACTTCTGACCCGAAAGAAAATTGCGGTATCAAATTATGAAGTATTTTGTTTACAAACTTTACTCCTTCCTGATTCTCAAAATCAGAAAAAGCAAATTAATCTTCTATTTACTTTTTGGTTACTACCCTCAGGACCAAGCCTACGGTAATTATTGGGATTGGACAACACTAGAGCTAAAAAAAGTTCTTAAGGAAATGAAAAACTCAAAATTGAGCATTTTAGATGTAGGCACAGGACCCTATGGTGTGCTTGCCTACTATGCTCATATTAAACTTGCTCATAAGAATGTTACCGGAATTGATCACTGCGGTGAACTTATTCTGAATGCAGAAAAACAAAATACTAATATAGCTATCCCATTTGTTACCAGTGATTTATTCTCCCATATAAGCAAAAAATATGATCTGATCCTGTTCAATGCCCCCTACATAGATAATATCAAAGGAAAAGCCATGGGTGCCTGGAACAATGATTTTGATGAAAAACGCTGGTCTGGTGGTCAAGATGGAGTTCAAACTGTAGCCAGGTTTTTAAATGAATTATCCATTCATTTGAACAAAGGGGGCTTGGGCTTATTGGGAGTTAATCTCTTTCATATCAAACCTCAAGTAATCCATAAAGCTATTCAGGATGCTAATCTTAGAATTGATAAAATATCCAAAAATCATTTTACCAAAGGCTGTGTATTCATAGTATCTGTCAAAAACTAAATGGAGGTTGTTAGATGAGATGCAGTAAATGTCTTTTACCAGACTCTCTTCCCGGAAGTAATTTTAATGCAAAAAACGAATGCTCCTGGTGTCAGACTGGATTTCCCCATTATGAGCCTAAAGGCAGTCAACCCTTAATAAAATTTCTTAATGACAATCAAAGCACTCAGGACTCTGCAGATTGTCTGGTTGGATTGAGTGGCGGTAAAGACAGTTCTTATACTTTATACAAATTAGTTAAGGAATATGGGATGAAAGCAGAAGCATTCACTTATATCCATGAAGGTACTACAGGTTTTTCGGTTGAAAATGCCAAAAATATCTGCCGGCAGTTAGGTGTTAAGCATCATATAGTTTCCCTGAAGAATGAAGCTCATTTAAAATCTTTTACCGATTACTATAAAGCCTGGACAGATAATCCCACAACGATCTCAGCCGGGATGACCTGCGTAGCCTGTAAGCATTTACACCTTCTCGGCTCTCAGATCGCTGTCAAAAGAAATATTCCCATGATTGTCTGGTCATCAAGTCCTTTAGAGTATTCTCCATTTTTGGCCATTAAAGTTGAGGGAAGCAAAGATGCACCATTCAAAAGAAAAGGCATGCTGAGCAGTAGTTTATTAATGCTAAAACAGGCCGCTAAATCTCCTAAATTTACTCAGGGGTTTATCAGGAATCTCCATACCAGTGTCATGGGCTGTTTGGCTGTTTTCCCTACATCCGCCTACTTAAAATGGAGGTATCCTTCTGTTAAAACTCTTATGTTTTATGATTATGAAAATTGGAACCCCAAATTGATCAAAGCCGAAATATCTGAAAAACTTAACTGGAGAGTTCCAACTGATGTCAGAGAAGATTGGCATTCTGACTGTCTTTTCAATGTCTTTAAAGAATATATGTTTCAAAAAATGCTGGGTGTATCTTACTCAGATGCATTTTTAAGTAATCAAATCCGTTATGGATTGATGAGCAGAGAAGAAGCAATGCAGGAATTACTGGTTAGCAAAAAAGAATTTGCTAAAGCAATACCGGATACTCTCAAAAAACTGGGCTTATCTGATCTGCAGAATACAATAGATTATTCATGTTTTAACCTGGAGCTCTAATGAATTATTTACTCGGCATCAATGCCTTTGGACAAAATCCTTCCGCATGTCTTGTACAAGATGGAAAACTCATCTCTTTCTCGCATGAAGAAAGATTCAACAGATTGAAAGGATCGACAGGTTTGTTTCCTTCACTTGCAGTAATTTGGTGTTTGAACAGTAATGGATTAAAAATTGAGCAGATTGATAAAATTGCTGTCAATTGGGATTGTAATAAATACCCTTATAATATCTTACAAAATCTTATCAGTTATAAGATTAAAGATAATTTTTCTCGTAGAGCTAAACCCTCGGCTGGGAAATCTTCAATTACAGGAGTTATTGACTATCTGAATTTCTTTTCTCCCAGTACTTTTAAACAAAAAATCCTGGATGCCTTACGGGAAAGTGGTCATAAAGGCAAAATTCCAGAAATAGTATTTGTGGATCATCATTTGTCACATGCCTATCAGACATATTATCAGTCCGGGTTCAAGGACAGTCTGGTGCTTATTGCAGACGGGCATGGAGAAGAAAATTGTGTTTCCGGCTATAAAGTCATCAACGGGCAATTTTCCAGAATTCTCAATTATCAGGTACCCTATTCACTGGGGTGGTTTTACGGAGGATTCACGGCCTACTTAGGCTTTCAGGCAAACAGAGATGAAGGCAAAATGATGGGACTGGCCGCTTTTGGCGAATGCAGACATAATACTAACCCCTGGCTTGAACGTCTTGATAAAATCCTGAAAATAACAAATAATGGTTATGAAATTGACCCCTACTTTTTCAAGATGGGAAGCAATGACTTTCACCCCAGATTTACTAATACTCTTGTTGATTACATCACCTCGTTCGATAAGGAAATGGTTCCCATCACCCTAAATGAAAAATGCACTGATCAGGGAATAGTAAAAAATAAATACTTAATGGAAAAATACATAGATTTGGCTTATGCAGTACAGACCAGGTTGGAAGAAGCTCTCGTTGCTCTGGTAAATAATATGCTGAAAAATTCCCGGTTAAGTGACCTTTGTCTCGCAGGTGGAATATTTATGAATTGTAAGGCGAACGGGACTATTCTCAAAAATTGTGCAATTGATAATATCTTTATTCACCCGGCATCTTCCGATGACGGGTCGTGTATCGGTGCAGCCTTTTACACAGCGAGACAACTTGGATTTAATGTCACTAATCCTTTGAAAACCGTTCAGTATGGTGCTTCTTTTACCAATGCCGAGATTCTCTCAGTTGTTAAAGGCTGTGGCTTATCTTATCAAACTCCGGACGATATAGGCGAAGAAATAGCCAAAATAATCAGTATTAATCAATTTGCCGGGTGGTTTCAGGGCGGGGCTGAAATGGGTGCCCGGGCACTGGGGGGAAGAAGTATTATTGCTTCTCCAGTCAATCCCGACACAAAGGATGCCATTAATGCCAAAGTTAAATATAGAGAAACATGGAGACCCTATTGTCCATCTCTCTTAGAAGAATTCAAAAGTAAATACCTGGCTGATGATTTAGATAGTCCATATATGATCCTTGCAGAAAACGCAACTGAAGAGCTTAGACTCGCGGCTCCATCAACTGTACATGTCGATAACACTGTCCGGCCGCAAACAGTTAACAAGGATGTTTTACCCCTGTGGTATCATTTGATAGAATCTGTACAAAAATATACAGGTCATCCTGTCATTCTAAACACTTCCTTCAATGTCAGAAGTGAACCTATAGTCAACTCGCCCCATGATGCCATCCGAACCTTCTATTCCACAGGGTTAAATGCTCTGGCAATGGGTGATATCTTAATTACTAAATGATATGACAAATAATCCAAAATTCATTTTATCTGTTGATTTGGACTGGGTTCCAGGTTCAGATTCTCCCATGTTGAACTTATTTGAAATCTTCGAAAAACAACAAATTAAACCTGCCATGTTTTTTACTGCCGGTTATGCTCAAAATTACCCACATCTTGCCAAAACTGCACTTGAATTGAAATACGAAATTGGAACTCATGGGATGCTGCATGGATTTGATTGGCAGGAAAATTTTGGCCTTTCTTTCTCCAAAGCAAGTAAAAACGAGCTTCTTATTCAAAGCAGCAAAATTCTGGCAGACATTTTCGGGTTTCAACCCATTATGTTCAGAGCTCCCTTCCTGAATATTTCAGAGGATACACTGGAAGTTCTTGTCGAACTTGGTTACAAAATAGATTCCTCGATTCCGGCAAAACGCTTTGATTTTTTTAGAGGATCTGTGAACAGTCTAAAGTACTTTGCATCTTCATCAGCACCTTATTTGATCAAAACAAATTGTGGAAATATTTTAGAAATTCCACCTTCAGCTTTGATACTTCCTCTGAATATGCGATTGTTAACAATGTTTGGAGTCAATTTTGTCGTGCAGTTTACAAAAATTCTTTCTCATATTTGTCCATATCTCGTTTTCTATTTGCATCCCACAGAATTCATCAGCTCTGATAAACTAACCTTAACTAATGGTTATCCTGCAAAATTCTTTCAGCATTGCCATAAAAACAATCTCATCCTTCTCAACAATTATATAACCAGATTAAAACAAAACGGTTTTCAATTCGTTCAAATATCTGAGTTGTCTGAGCAGTATCCTGCTATTTCAAAATTATAGCAAATCTGCAGGCCTCTTCCCCATCCAATACTGTCCCTAATGATTCCACTTCCAATTCTTTTTCAAAGATATACTCAAAGATCACTTTCTCATATCCACCAGTACAATAACACCACAAAGAGGGAACTTCCTGCTTGTTCAAAATCGACGATCTTACAAAAGGACAATGGCAGGCATAATGTCTCTTTTTCACAGGGTCTTTTTCCTGTAGCCACTCTCCACATTGAAAGGGAATCTTTCGGACAATTATTCTGTTTCCTTCCAATACCCCGGCTTGAATCTCCTGATTAGTCTTTACAAACTCAATTATCTCCGGTGTTACTCTTAATTCATACCACATTTTATCCTGCCGGTAATGCTCATCCAGATCTTTGATCAGTCTGTCATGCCGTCCTTTCAAATACTCTTCCAGACTGGCTGATTGCTGATAATACTCCTTTTCCTTGGCAAAGGACTCTACCGGGATTAAATGATGATTCTGTGCTAATACTTTTTTGCAGGTATCCAGTGATAAATTCTCTTGCATTGTTTCCAGATAATTACGGATCATTTCCGGATATTCCTCCAGATTGGTACCAAGAGGTAACAAATCTGTTGCACCAATTATCGCCTGATACTGCTCTTCAGAAACATATTTCTTAATAAAGGATAACTGACTTTCCATCACATCTGTTGTCCCGAACATGTTCAGAAGATACATCATTTCTGCTTCCTGTTTGTTGAAATTGAACCAGTAAAACAGTCCTGCTAATCTAAAATAGGCATTATTATCTTTTGCAACAAAATGAGAGCACCAATATTTAAGAAAATCCATACTACTCAAATCCGATTTGTCGGCTTTTTCCAGATAATGTGCCACCTCATTTGCATAAACCTCAATTCTGTCTTCTGGCATATTTCTTTTTCTCAGCCATTCCTGATAATCTTGTCTAAACTCCATAAGTCCTCCATCCAAGAATACACATTTGTAAAGCAAAGTAATAATGTTCTAATATCTTGTCAAAATAATACTGAATACGATCAAGTACTCAGCTTTTATTGTATCATTAATAGAGAATAAGAAAAATCAGTATTCTCACAATGCTTCAATCACCTGCACAGATTCAACTTGACTATTTCCTTTCTAAAGAAAGTCTTTAACTTGGATTGTGGTGTGGCAAGTAGAATAATCTTTATTGTTTATTTTCCTTGTCACACCACAGTTCGGGTTAATGGAAAGGGGGATTAAGATGAAAGTTTGTTTTGGTATTTATCTATTAATATTTGTTCTTTCACAAGGGTTATTCTCTCAGATATCTGATAATGTTGAACTCCGAAAAATGTATGAGGAAGATCAAGCTTCCAGATTAGTACCCAAAATTGATTGGGTTAACCTTACTAAGTGTGACAAACTACGGGAAAAGAGAGTTTATGAGCTAATAGACTCCAATAAGGTTGTGACTGGACTGGATTATTATCATTCTGCCATGATTTTCCAGCATGGAGCAGATTCTATTGCTTACAGGATGGCAGTTAAACAGATGAAAAAAGCAGTAGAACTGGATTCAACAATTAATAAGTGGTTATTAGCAGCAGCAATAGACAGGGAATTGATGAGCAGAAAAAAACCTCAAGTTTATGGAACTCAATATATTAAAAATGTGCAAACCGGGAAATTTACATTGTATCTTATTGATACAACTCTGGTGACAGATGAAGAGCGAAAATCCTACGGTGTTGAAACTTTAGCAGAACAGAGAATATCAGAAAGAAATATGAATTTATGCCCGATTACAGAGTTTTATGCTGAAACAAAGTCCTTAAAGAAAACAATTAACTTTATCAAAGCAGAAAAGCTAAAAGGTATTGAATCAGCTTATAATGTTAGTGAGGAAGCCATAAACAGTTTCGGATTCGAGCTTTTGAATTCCAAAAAAGCAAAAGAAGCACTTGCCATTTTTGAGCTTAACACCAAACTCTATCCTGACAAGTATAATACCTTTGACAGTCTTGGAGAGTGTTTACTGATTCTTGGGAAAAAAGACAAAGCCATTAAAGCTTATCGAAAATCCTTGGATCTTAATCCAAAGAATGAAACAGCCAGAAGAATTTTAAAGGGTAACTAAACCCGGATTGTGGGTTTAATCACTTTCTATTTAAATAATTTATCCAAAAACTGCTCATATTCCCAGAGCAAATGCAGATGTGTTTCTTTCATGACATATCCGTGATCTTCCAAGGGAAGCTGGACATAACGGCAGTCTTTTCCGTTGCCATCAAGAGCTTCAAACAATCTTTCACTCTGGAAAGGATATGTACCCGGATTG
>CAYQPF010000117.1:0-15318 GCA_964419225.1 uncultured Candidatus Cloacimonadota bacterium
CCGAAAAGGGCGTCCAATTGAATTATGCAGACGCCTCTTTAGCCGGTAATTCCGTATGCTTTAGCTTACGGAAAAGCATAATTTATCAGTTCAATACTCTCTAATGCTCACCACTTTCCAATTTTCTTCCCTAATATCCTTGAGTTTATCCATTTTGTCCATGTCGTCCATTAAGTCCATATAGTCCATTTTGAAAATATATATTTAATTATTGACCATATTTATTTAATTGATAATTATTCCTTGAGATTTCTGTGAATAAAATTAGACTCTGTCTTTGAGACTTGGATTCTTTAAATAGAACATTATCAATGCAGGGATGGAGAAGTAAAATGATAAATAGTATCAAAAAAGTTCTTATTCTCAGTCCCAGAGCTTGGGATTATGGTATAAGTGTAGATAATGCTTTCCAGGACTTGGGCTATAAAACACATAGCTACTGCTTTGAAGACGGCTACTTAAACAGTATCTGTAAACTGCTCATTAAACCACTGACACTTTTCTCGGGTGAGTTTAATAAGTATTACTACTTAAATAAAGAAATATTGAGAATTTACAAGGATTTTGCTCCTGATCTTGTCTTTGTTATTAAAGGTCATAGGTTATATCAAAAAACATTAAAACAATTTACTCGGTCTATAAATGCCCTTTGGTTGATGGATTCATATTTTCGCGTCAAAACAGCAATAGAGCATAAAGATGAATATCATTATATATTTACTTTTGAAGAAAGCGATTATGAAAAATTAAAAACACAGTTTGCACATTTACATTACATTCCTCTGGGATATGATCATAAAATATATTTTCCTTTAAATTATAAAGAAAGAGAGATTGATATCTGTTTTGTCGGTTGTCTTTATGAAAATAGAGTAAATTTACTTGAAAAGATCATTCTAAGATTTCCGGAATTAAATATTAAAATTTACGGAAAACTTCCCCGCAGGGATAAAGCATTGCTTAGAATTGTTAAAAGTTACCCGACAAAATTTATGAATATTGAGTTAAATCCTTCTGAAGTGAATGAACTATATGCTAATTCCAAATTTGCCTTAAACATCCATCACGAGCAGTCTGTTTTATCTGTTAATCCCAGATTCTACGAAATACTGGGGACTAATACCTGTCAAATTGTTGATTATCATGAGAAAATCCATGCTGACTTTGCCCACGCATGCCTGTTTTATAAAGATGAAAAAGAATTATTTTCTCTGATAGAATTTTACTTACAGGATCAGGAAGCCCGAGATAAAATTGCTCTGAATGGGTACAATAAAGTTACAACCCAGGAAACAATGAAAAATCGTATAGTTAAAATTTTAAATATATTAGAAAGGGGAAATAATGCCTGATATTAGCTTAATAATATCTGTCTTTAACAGAATCGAGAATTTAAAACTCACCTTGGAATTTGTAGCCAGACAGAGTGTAAAGTTCAAGGAAATCCTCATCGTTGATGACGGCTCTCAACAAAATATCTTAGATTGTTTAAAACAATGCAAAACTAATTTTGATCTGCCTTTATTTCATATTTGCCAGGAGAATAAAGGTTTTCGTCTTTCACGTAATAAAAATAATGGAATTAGATTTTCAACAGGGGATTATTTGATTTTCAATGATCAGGATATTGTTTTCACTAAGAACTATTTTACTACATTTGCTGAATTTATTAAAGTTAAACAATTCCTGGTAGCAACACCCATATGGTTGAATGAAAATCAAACAATATCTACATTTAAACAGGAACCTGATTTTGGCTTTTTATCTACTCTTCCTACTCAGGAACAAATGAAGACACTACTCAAACAATACAACAAGGATAAACTGTATTATAACCTCCACAAATTGGGCTTAAGTCACAAACCGAAAGTCAGGGGAGGAGTGTTCGGAATTTTTAAACAGGATCTTTGCAGAATCAATGGGTTTGATGAAAATTATAAGGGGTGGGGAAATGAAGATGATGATTTATGGAGACGTCTGACTAAGGCAGGAATCAGTGGTAGGAATGTTTTCAACAAAGAGTACCCCCTACATTTGTACCATCCACCTGCGAGAGTAGGCAAGGAACGAGTAAATCTTGACTATTATCGGGATAGATTAAAAGATATTAAAAAAGGTCAATATTACTGCGAATTTGGTCTGGATAATATGCTGGATTCTGATCCTGTGACTTTTACGAAAGTATAATAGGAATAATAGACGTCCCGTCGATTCAAAAAGCAGAGTGTGTCAGTTAGTTTAGTTATCTGCGAATGCTGTGTATATCCGCGTTCTATTAAACGTCTGATCCAACCCTTCCCGAAAGTTTTTGTCCACGAATTAACTAATTTCACGAATAGAGGGGAGTAATAAAAGGTGATATTTGAAAAAATAGGCCCGGCATTTATGCCGGGTATTCATAAACAAAAGCTTTAACCCAATATAAAAAAATAGGCAGTAATTCCTTACTGCCTATTAACAGAATATTTCAATTATTTATCTTTATTGCTATTATCATCTGTAGAAGAATTTTCCGGTGGAACAGCACCGTCTTTATATACTCTTTTCACGATACGTTTTCTGTTTGATCCACCATAAGTGTAGCTTCCACCCTTATTTTTACTTTTACTACCATAGGTGTAATTCCCTTTATATCCGCCATAACCGTATTTTCCGCCACCTTTACTGCCTTTGGCTGTTCTGATACCCATAACTCTCATGACTTTCATAAACAAGTATAGAACAAAATAACCAATGAGCAGGAAGATGATCATTATCACTACAGCCACTATGAATCTATAGAAAAACCCTGCAGTTTGTGTCAATATACCTAAAGGCCTGTTTTCATTTTGAGTAATTTTAAGATAGACTAAATTTGAGTTTTTCAAATATTGCATTTTATCTGACATAGAAGTCAAACTATCAATAGAACTTTGTACGCGATCTAAGGCTTCCTGAATTCTCGAATACGAATAACGCATATCATCTCTATTGATGTCTTTTAAGTACTTCTCTTTAAGGGCACGATTAATTTTTAAACGTTCCTGAATATTAGCCTCATTTTGCAGAGGTGGCTGGCTTTCCGTATTAACTGATTTTAAATTATTAATACTTTTTATGCCTTGGATACTAGTAATCGTTGTGGATAAACTTGCTTCCGGCACTTCAGCTAAAACAACATAATCGAATTTACCTCTGTTCTCATAAATTATCTTGGTGAACAGCTGTTTCTGTTTTAAAGCCTCAATCTCTGCTGCTGATTTATCAATGTCTTCGACATTAAAATTCACGCTTATCTTAGTAGTGTTTTGAGCTTTACGAAACTTTCTGTCTCCTTCAGAAACTGTTGGTCCACCTTTCTGATTAAACAGAAAAAATTTCCCATACTTTCCATACATAAGTGCCATTCCTATTACAAAAAAAACAATCAGAACTTTTACAGCTCTACTTAGTTTGAACATTCTTAATCCCCTTTTCTTAATATTTCTTCTGCATGTAGTAATGCTAATTCACTATCAGACCCCGACAACATTCGTGCAATTTCCCTCTTTCTTCTCTCCACGGATAGTTCCTCAACTAATATTGTTGTCCTGTTGTCTTTTAACAATTTGTTTATATTGAAGTGTTTAACACCATATGCAGCTATTTGCGGTAAATGAGTGATACATAATACCTGATGATTCTCAGATATCTTGGCAATAAAGGAACCCAGCATATCTGCCGTCTTTCCTCCTATCCCTGAATCAATTTCATCAAATACTATGGTTCTTGCCTCCAAATTGTCAGCTAGTAATTTCTTAATTACTAACAATAATCTGGATAGCTCTCCCCCTGAAATCGAATTCTTCAGAGTTTGCAGGTCACTCCCCTTGTTTGCAGAGAACAAAAATTCAATGCTGTCTATTCCAGTTTCATTGAACTCATTCATTTCTGGGTGACTTTGTTTTAGGTGATTAATTTTGTCAAATATAATCTTGAAGCTGCAATCCTGAATGGCTAAAAGCTTTAGATTGCTTGATATTTCAGCGGAGAAGGCACTTGCAGAAGATTGTCGCAATTTGGATAATTCCTTACCTTTACGTCTTAATACACTAAAAGTTGACTCAATTTGCTTCTTCAATTCATTAATGCGCTCTTTATTACTTGTGCTGTTTTCAATAAAATCTCTAATCTTATTCCCATATGAAATGATCCCAACTAAATCCAGTTTATACTTCAATTTCATATTGTTTAAAGTATTGATTCTGGTTTCAATATCTATAAGTCTCTCTTCATCGATATTAAGGTGTGATTCTAAACTGCTGAAACTCTTTAAGGCATCATCCAGATTCAACAAAGAATCATTCAATGACTTTAAACCCTGTTTAATGATCTCACTATCTTTCTCATAACTGCCGAATTGATAGAGATAACTGTTTATGACATCATATACAGATTTTTCCTGCTCATACATTTCGTTTTGCATGGATTGAGTTAAGGCCAAGATATCCTTTGCATGATTTAAAAAATTATATTCCTGCTGTAGATTCTCATCAACTTCCGGGTTAAACCGGCAATCTTCAATTTCCTTCAATTGAAATTCATACAATTGCAGTTTATCCTGCTGTTCAGAATCTTGAGCAATTAGCTTATCTAATTCCTTTAAAGAAGCTTCTGTAGCCTTGTATTGTTCGGAAAACTCCTCACGGATACTGTCCAATTTACCATATTTATCCAGAAAACTTAACTGGATATCCTTATCAAAAAGATTCTGCTGGTCTCTTTGACCATGAAAATCAAAGAGTACTTCTCTGAATTCTTTGATGATCGAGTTTGTTACCCTTCGCCCATTAAGAAATGTCAGAGCCTTCTCTTCTATTGTTATTTCTTTAGTAATAAAAAACTCTTCATCTTCTGCTTCAACTTCATACTTGTCCAGTAACTCCAAAAGGTTTATGTTCTGAGGATCAACTGAAAAGACAGCTTCGACTTTGGCATTCAGGCTTTTGTTGAAAAGCATTCCACTTTTTAAAGGTGCACCTAACAGAATATTAAGAGCTCCCATTATTATTGATTTTCCTGCTCCGGTTTCTCCCGTTAGAACCTGTAACCCTGGTGAAAAATCAAGATGAATTGATTCAACGATGATAAAATTGCTGATACTAAGTGATTTAATCATATTTTCCCCAAATGCATCTTCTTTCTTAAGATCTGGTAAAAAGTTTTATTAGTAAGTTTGATAAAGTTGACCTTCTCATTAGCTGAGGTAACCAGGATTTCATCTTTCTCAAATAACTGGAATTTATTCTCTCCATCAAGTTGCAAAATGGTCTCGGCATGGCTGCTGTTTATCCTTAAACTCACATTATCCGAAGCCGGGAAGATCATAGGACGCACAGATAAAATATGTGGATTTAAGGGTGTCAGAATGATTGCATCCATAATGGGGGAGAGGATCGGACCTCCTGCTGATAAAGAATAGGCAGTGGATCCTGTTGGTGTTGAGACAACGATCCCGTCACACCTGGTATCAATTATATAACGTTTGTTGCTGAATATCTTTATGTCAATCAGTTTAGGCGTTACTCCCTTATAAACGACTACATCATTTAAGGCTTGATCTGTATAAACTGTTCTATTATGCCTTTTTACTATACATTTAAGGAGCATTCGACTCTGAATCTTGAACTTGTTGAGTAATAAAAGATCAACAACTTTTTTAAGTTCCGGCAGAGAGATATCTGATAAAAACCCCAATCTGCCTAAATTCACCCCTAAAATTGGTGCATCATATTTTAGAGAATAATTCTTTGATCTTAAGATCGTACCATCTCCCCCAAAGACGAGAATGCAGTCAAGTTTTGTAGCATCAACTGTTTCAAAACTTTGTATAGTTTCAGGGAACAAGATCTTTTGATCCTCAAAACAGTAGATATTCAATCCTTTTTCTTTATGCAATTCTTCGAGAAGCGAAATAATCCCAGGAAGATTATTACTGTATGGATTAATTGTTATGGCAAAATTCTTCATAGACTCCTCATAAGGATTCATATATTCTCAAATATGAATCATAAACAAATTCAGGTATTTTCCCCTGTTCCACCAGTAGTTTTACTTCACATCCTTCTTCATGATCATGTGAGCAATTGGGAAACATGCAGTTATCTGTATGAGCAGAAAATCCGGGAAATGCTGATGGTATCAGATTCTTGCTGTTCTTATTCAAAGTCAGTGTCTTGATCCCGGGTGTGTCAATTAAATAACCTCCGAAAGCCCACTTAAACATCCTGGAATAGGTTGTCGTATGTTTTCCTTTATAATGGGTATAACTTATTTCAGCAACTTTCAGGTTCAATCCAGGCTCCAGCATATTGATTAAGGTCGATTTACCCGAACCTGACTTTCCGGAAAATACAGTTGTTTTTCCTTTTAAAGCTTCTTTTAATAACTCTACACTTGCTTCAATTTTGGAAGAAGTATAAAAGATTTTCAAACCCAGATTCTCATAATATGACAATTCCTCTTTGATCTCTGATAGATTTTCTTCCAAATCTATTTTATTAATACAGATCAAAGGCTCTATCTGATAGATTTCGCAAATACATAAATACCTGTCCAGCAAACCCGAAGTAAATTGTGGCTCTTTCCAGGAGAGGGTGATCAATACATAATCAATATTAGATGCTAAAACAATCTCTCTTTGAAAACTTTCCTCCGAAAATCTCGATAAAGAATTCTTCCTGGGTAAGATTTCCTCAATTCTGTGTGTACCTGCCTTATCCATTTCTACTTTCACATAATCGCCTACAGAAACCAGATTCCTGCTGTCCAGATTGATCTGTTTTAGCCTGCCTCCAAGTGTGCAATTTATAAACTTTTCCTCTATTTCTACTAGACAACTATAATTTGTTTTTACCTCGATCACTCTGCCTGTCTGTAAGTTCAGATTAGACTTTAAGGATTTTGTCGATTTCACAGCAATCTTTTGTACTGCCCTTCTATCTTCCCTTACTTCAGCATCCAGAAAATCATCCTCATCACCTACATGAATATTCTTGAGCCGGATTCCTTGCCTCGTAAACTTCTTCTTATCTTTCTTTTGATAAATACTCATAATAATGAGACTATTCCTACATAAGGATTTTCATCCTTTTCATGTCCAATAGTGGTTGTGGGGCCATGTCCAGGAAATACAACTGTGTCATCACTCAATTTAAACAGTTTGTTTTGAATAGAGTCAATAATTTGTTTGTGATTCCCACCTGGTAAATCTGTTCTTCCTACACTTTCTCTGAATAGAGTATCACCACAGAATAATAATTTATCGACACTTACTGCTATGCATCCTTGTGTATGGCCTGGTATATGAATTATCTTTAATACTGATTTCCCTAAAGTAATACCCTGTCCGTCTTCTAGAAATTCATCCGCTTTGGGTGCTGTTAAATCTACTCCGTAAAGAACACTTAAATTCAGTTTGCCACTTGTTAACATGGGTGCATCAGATTTGTGGATCACGACCTTACTCTTCAACAGACCTTGGAAGTATTCAATTCCGCCTATGTGATCTCCATGCCCATGAGTCAGAACAATATATCTTATGTTTAAACCATTGCTGATAATCTCTTTATTTAAACTTTCCGAGGGTGCCGACGGATCAATTAAAATTCCTTCTTTGCTTTCCTCATCCCAAAGCAAATAAGTGTTGGTTTGGAAATCAGGGTATAAAACATATGTTTTGTATTTCATCTTTCCTCTAATTTATTTTGTATTTATCTAAATCTATGTTATTGATACTTTCACATAACAGATCGTTCTCTAATTGAAACTTTAATCCATAACTTACTGTTGCAGACCCATCTACCTTATTATTATATCTTAGCAGAATAGAACAAGCTAATTCCAACTCTTCATTCGTGGGCGGATTTTTACTGTTGATTATTCCTAATGGCCCGGCAATGTCTTTAGACTTGAGCACAATTTCCTGATCTGTATATTCTGTCATCGATTCGTTATCATATTTGGTTCTGCCAATAACCAGTTTTGTGTCTGCATTGAGCCTGAAATGGCGTCCCCACTTCAAATATTCCAGGTTCCTGCTTGTAACCATATCATATTCAAACAAATCCTTTAAACGCTTACAGTAATTCGTATCAGTTAACAGACAACCGCCACCTGGCGTATTATACTCCTCAATTCCCATTTCCTTAGCCATCTGCATCTGCCTGGCTCTGCTTCTGCCCTGTATATCCAGCATCTCTTCTTTCTTGACCCAGCCTTCCCGGATTGGTAAAGTATCTGCAAGAAGTCTCTGACATAAAGGTCTGATAATCAAGTCTTTATTGCCACTCAATTTGCCAACTGCATTCATGGAATTCTTTTTCTGAGACATTGGTCTCTGACCTAATACTTCTCCAGATATTATAAAATCAATATTGTACTCTTCCATCTTTTTCATGGCTGTTGCAAACATCAGTCCATGACAATCTATGCAGGGATTCAAATTCTTCCCAAACCCATAACGAGGATTCTTCAGCATCTCCAAATGAGTGTCTGTAATATCTATAACTTCAACCTTTATTCCTGCCTTCTCTGCACATTTAATTGCACTCTTCGGCCCAAAAAAAGGCGTTTTAAAGAATATCGGTACTACCTCATAACCTAACTGCTCCATGTATTTGATACTTAGTAAACTGTCTAACCCCCCTGAATAAAGGGCAAAGACTCTATATTTTTTACACATATTCTTCCTCATTATATATTTGGGTTAATTGTACAGGAAAGATTATTTTGTCAAAAGGTTAAATTGAAAGTATCTGATTTACCCTTTAATTGCAACCACATCAACTCAAATTTAACCAATTGTTAAAATCTTAAAATCTCCTGAACTTCGTATAAATTTGTATTCCATTTCTCTCTTCGCTAAATTCGCAAAATTCGCGGTTAAACTCTCTAAAAGCGTCTCCTTCCGGAATATTTCTCACAGAGTTCACAAAGATCACAAAGTTGAATAATACAAATCCTTTCCAAACCAATAATGACTTCTCTCTTCTCTCCTAATTCGAGTAATTAGTGTGATTAGTGGACAAAATCTCTATAGTGTCTCTTCATTTCTTTTTTATTGACAGAATTAATTATATAATTTAAGAATGAATAATGATGCAAATAGCAAAAAAAAAGATTAGAGTATTGATAGTTGATGACTCTGCCTTGGTCAGAGACATTCTAAGCAAGGGACTTGCCAAAGATCCTGATATCGAAGTTATCGGTAAAGCCAAAGATCCCTATGAAGCACGGGATATGATAGTTTTCCATCGACCTGATGTCATGACTCTTGATGTAGAAATGCCCAGAATGGACGGTGTGGAATTTCTCAGAAAACTTATGCCGCAGTTTCCCATTCCTGTTATTATGGTAAGTGCTCTGACAAATTCCAGTGCTGAAATTACCCTACAGGCTCTGGAAGCTGGTGCAGTTGACTTTGTTCTCAAGCCATCCACTAATATTTCACGTACTCTGGAAATGATGCTCGAAGAAATCAAGAGAAAAATCAAGATCGCCTCCAAAATTGATGTTTCACATTTTAAAAAAGATAAAAAGTCTGCTGTTTCATATAACAAATCCTATTCTCTGGCAATCTCCACTGACAAAGTAGTAGCTATCGGAGCCTCTACAGGTGGAACTGAAGCAATCAAAGAAGTTATCACCAGATTTCCTTCCAATATGCCGGGAGTTGTCATTGTGCAGCATATGCCTGCTGGCTTCACTAAAATGTTCGCTGAACGTCTTAATGAACTGTGCCACATGGAAGTTAAAGAAGCTCAGGACGGAGACAGAGTTATGACTGGAAGAATCCTCATAGCTCCAGGAGATTTCCATATGAGTCTGGTGCGTTATGGAGGTTTATACAAAGTGACTTTAGATAAATCCCCGACCATGAACGGACATAGACCTTCGGTAGGTGTTCTCTTTAATTCTGTCGCCAAATTTGCCGGTGCCAATGCTCTTGGTATTATTTTAACAGGTATGGGCAATGACGGTGCTCAGGGAATGCTCGAAATGAGAAAAGCAGGTGCTAAAACTCTGGCTCAGGATGAACGCTCCAGTGTCGTCTGGGGTATGCCAAAAGAAGCTTGGAAAAATGGCGGTGCTCAAATCCTTTTACCCCTGAATGAAATCGCCGATTATACAATGAAACAGTTCAGTGAGTGATGTTTTTATTAATGCCTTATTCCAAAAAAGTAAATATTGCACCTGTTTCCTATATTCATCTCAAAAACAAAGATTTTCTTCGAAAAATTTATTTTTTTTAGCATTTTCTTCTGTTATGCTTCTCTCTAGCTCCTTAATAGCTTCCCTTTAGACCCCCTTCACTTTTGTTTTGCCTACATAAAAATGTGTTGCCATTTCCAATTTTCTTAACTCATCGCATTGTTTTGTCCATATTGTCCATATAGTTAATTTCAGGAACTGTTTCGAAAATCATTTCTCTACTGGCACCTGATACCTGGCACCTTTCTCTTTTGTCCATATTGTCCATTCTGTCCATTTAGTCCATATTGTCCATGCCCATCCATACATTCCTTCCAGCACCTTCTCAAACCTCTCTTGCTTTTTCCTTGACTCTAACTAAATATAAAATATTCTGGATAATAGAAGATAAATTATTAATAGAAAATAAGTTATAAAGTGTTAGGAGGAAAGTTGCTGAAACTGAACATTCCACAAGAAAAAATATCTCAAGCAAGAGAATATGCCGGAAAAATTGTGGCATCTCTTAAATGGCTCCTGCAGGATTACAGCTCTGTTACTATCGAAAGAACTGTACTCAGACTGATGGGAATTGATGGTGCCAATGAAGAAGGAGAACCTTTACCAAATCTTGTCGTCGATCATCTCAAGCAGAAAAAAGCACTGGAAAAAGGTGCGGCCTACTGGGTAACCAACGCCCAGGTTGCTATGAACAAATCTGCTCAGGAAATAGCCGAATTGGTTAAAGACGGCCAACTCGACCTTACCCAGGTCAAAGTAATGCCGGTTGACCAGATTCTGTCAGTCCTGCAGGAAACTACAGACCGTATGCTCAACCATATTAAGAAACAAAGAGCAATTCGCGAAGAATCCTTTGCTAAACTTGGCGACCGTAGAAAACCAGCCCTTTATGTTATTGTGGCTACAGGAAATATCTATGATGATGTCGCTCAGGCTAAAGCTGCTGCCCGTCAGGGTGCCGATATTATTGCCGTTATCAGATCAACCGCTCAGTCTCTCTTAGACTATGTTCCCTATGGTGCTACAACTACCGGCTTCGGTGGAACTTTTGCCACTCAGGAAAACTTTCGGATCATGAGACAGGGATTGGATGAAGTCGGTGCTGAAATGGGTAAATATATTTCACTCACCAACTATGCTTCAGGCCTGTGTATGCCCGAAATAGCTGCTATGGGTGCTATCGAAAGACTGGATCTCATGCTCAACGATGCTATTTACGGGATTCTGTTCCGGGATATAAATCCCCGTCGTACTTTACTTGATCAGTATTTCTCCAGAATGATCAATGCCTATGCAGGTATTGAAATCCAAACCGGCGAAGATAACTATTTAACAACTTCCGACGCTATCGAAAAAGCATATACTGTCACCGCTTCTCAATTGATCAATGAACAATTTGCCATTCTTTCGGGTATCAAACATGAAAAAATGGGAATTGGTCATGCCTTTGAAATCAACCCCGATATTGAGAATAGTTTTACATATGAACTGTCTCATGCCTTATTGACTAAAACCTTATTCCCTGATTCACCCGTTAAATATATGCCTCCAACCAAGTTTGCCTCAGGTAATATCTTCAAAACTTATATCATGAATGCAAATTTCAACCTGCTGGCACAATTGACCGGCCAAGGTGTTCAGCTTTTGGGAATGATGACCGAAGCCATTCACACTCCGCACCTGGTTGACCGTGCTTTGGCTATTGAAAATGCCTTGTACCAGTTCTCAGCTTTCAAAGATCTGAATAAAGAAATTTGCCTCGAACCGGATGGCTTTATCAATGAAAGAGCAACTCAGGTATTGGATCAGGCTTCAGATTTCTTGAAAAAAGTATCTGAAACAGGACTCTTTGAAGCTATGTCCAGAGGAGATTTTGCTGATATCAAAAGAGAAGAGTTCGGTGGTAAAGGCTACAACGGTGTCTTCAAAAAAGCAGATGATTACCTGAATCCTTTTATGGATAAAATGAAAATAGAGTTGAAGTTAAACTAGGGGGATGCCATGATAAAAATAGATGAAACAAAGATTAAACCTTATGGAGATACCCTTAATGATGGCAGAATCCAACTGTCCTTTGCTCTTCCGGCTCCTGCTAATGAAAAAGGCAAAGAAGCTGCCCGTCAGTTAATTAAACAAATGGGTATGGATGAAATTGAGATCTGTCATATCAATGATCTGGGCGAAGGCTTCGCTCATATCATCGCCTACGCCAATACTTCAGCAACAGTTGATCTGACAAAGATCGAAGTTAAAGTCGTGGATACTCCTGTGATGGATATGAAGGCCACAGAAGAATTTGTGGAAAAAAATATCGGCAGAACATTAACTATTGTCGGTGCATGTATCGAAAGCGATGCCCACACAGTCGGAATAGACGCTATCATGAATATGAAAGGATACAACCACCGTTACGGCCTGGAAAGATACAAATGCTTCAGAGCCGTGAATATGGGTGCTCAGGTTCCTTCCGAAGAACTTCTGAAAAAAGCCAGAGAACTTAATGCCGATGTGGTACTGGTTTCTCAGGTTGTTACCCAGAAAAATCTTCATATTCAGAATTTGACAAAGCTTATTGAACTCGCTGAACTCGAAGGCCTCAGAGATAAAATGCTCTTCATCTGCGGTGGTCCGCGTATCACGCATGAACTCGCTATCGAACTCGGCTATGATGCCGGCTTCGGTACCGGTTCCTATTCCACAGATGTAGCATCTTTCATTTCCTTCCACTATGCTGATAAAGAATATAATAATTGATCTTGTAGGGGCAGACTCCCATGTCTGCCCTTGTTTTTTGATATTACAATAATAAATATTTAAGGAGACATTATGGCTAAAATTATTACGGCTCAACAAGCTGCAGCTATGATCAAACCCGATTCCAGAATTCTGTTTGGCGGTTTTCTCGCTGTCGGTTGTGCTCAGGATCTCATCGACGCTCTCGTAGAAGCCAAAACTCCCAATCTGCATGCAATTGTGATTGCTTCTGACTGGGAAGATCGCGGTATTGGTAAACTGGTGGTCAGCCGTCAGCTTAAATCTGCTCAGGTCTCTCATCTTGGTACAAATAAAACAATCCAGGCCCAGATGAATGCGGGTGAAATAGCCATCGAACTCGTCCCGCAAGGTACCTTGATGGAAAGAGTTCGTGCCGGCGGTGCTGGTCTGGGTGGTTTTCTTACTCCTACAGGACTCGGTACTCTTGTTGAAGAAGGCAAACAAAAAATGACAATTGATGGAATTGAATACTTACTGGAATTACCAATTAAAGCTGATTTCGCTCTTATCAGAGCAAAAAAAGCGGATACTTTAGGTAATCTTGTTTATGATAAAACAGCCAGAAACAGCAATCCCATCATGGCTACTGCTGCTCAAATCACTATTGTAGAAGTTGATGAAATTGTTCAGCCTGGTGAAATAAATCCTGAAGATGTGATCACCCCCAGTGTTTTTGTAAATTACATTGTGCTGCATAAGGAGTAATATTATGGATATCAATGATAAAGATTATAAGAAAAAACTCATCGGCAAAAGAATTGCCCAGGAACTGAAAGATGGGAATTTTGTGAATTTGGGTATTGGCCTTCCTACCGAAGTTGCCAACCATATTCCCGAGGGCATTACCGTTTATTTCCAGTCCGAAAACGGTATGATGGGTGTAGGTCCCGCTCCATCAGCTGAAAATGTTGATAAGAATTTGATTAATGCCGGTGGTGGTTTGATCACTGCTATTAAAGGTGCCAGTTATTTTGATTCCTGTATGAGCTTTTCCATCATCAGAGGCGGTCATCTTGATATGACAGTTCTTGGTGCTTTGCAGGCAGATCAAAATGGTAATCTTGCCAACTGGATGATTCCCGGCAAATTGGTGCCAGGTATGGGCGGAGCCATGGATCTCGTTACAGGTGCAAAACATGTCGTGATCGCAATGGAACATTGTGACAAAACCGGAGCTTCCAAGATCCTCAAACAATGCAATCTTCCCCTAACTGCCAAAGGTAAAGTCAATCTCATTGTTACTGATATGGCTGTCATGGAAGTTACATCACAAGGCCTTGTTTTAAAGGAAATAGCTGAAGGTCTCACCGTGGATGAAGTTATCGCTGCCACTGATGCCGATCTGATCATCCCTGAAAATGTACCTTCTTTTGGATTTTAATAGTTAAATAAATTGCCCGTTGCACCGAAGGTGCATCTTTTTAGGTAGCCAGTGGCGGAAGAGTCTGTACAAAAATGCTATCAATTTGGAGGTCAAATGGCTACATTTGACATATCTTCAATTATTGGCATCGCCTCTAATATATTATCTATCAACCAGTTATTCCCCTCTCTTTGCAAGAGAGGGGTTAGGGGTGAGTTGGAAAATTGGATCTTTCTTACTTTTTTACACTATTTTTGCACAATCTCGGAAGAGGCTGTGCAAAAACAGCTTCCAAATGGATGTCAAATGGCCACAATTGACATCTCTAAATACTTGAACTACTTCTAATGTATTACATGCCAACCATATAGCTTCCTCTCCCTTGTCAGGGAGAGGATTGAGGTGAGGGTGGAAGAAGTGTTCCTGCGTTTCTCTCCATTTTTGCACAGCCTCTTTAGCCTGTTGACTAAATCAAACTACTACTCCCTCCTCCTAAAGGGCTTCAGCCCAATTCTACCCAAATAAATCTTTTGAACTATTTTCCAACACAATATATAAAATAGTCTTTTTGAATTATGCAGATGCCTCTTCATTAGGTAGGTGATAACCATTCTAATGGTCTTGGACATACAGGATTTATCCTGTTTTTGTACAAGAACAAAACCGTTTTAAGAGATTATTTTTAAATCTAAAAATTAACATTGACAAAAATAATCCTCACTTCATAGATTTGGTATCTGGAATAATTATTCAGGAGTAAATCTATGTTGTTAAGGAAATATGTACATAGTACATTAGTCGGAATCTTACCTCTATCCTGCAGCAATGCTATGTTGCTGACTCAAACCAGCACACTTAAAAATAGGTCATCTGCTTAACTAGCAATAATTTACCCCACCCCCCCCCCCGAAAAGAGATAATTGCCACTTATTAGAAAAACTCAATACAGA
>CAYQPF010000118.1:0-15284 GCA_964419225.1 uncultured Candidatus Cloacimonadota bacterium
TATACCGTAAATAAGAATACCAGTCGCTACAGCTGCATTCAGAGATTCAACTCCTGATGAAAGAGGAATAAATATTTTTTGAGCAGGAAGAGACAAAACTTCCGGAGATACCCCCGTAGCTTCAGAACCTATTACCAAAATTATATTATGTTTGGTGATCTTTAATTTTTCCAAAGAAAGTGCATCTTTCAAAGATGTAACGAGAATCTGTGAGTCTGTATTTTTAAGTAGTTCATAATTTCTGTCAATTTCCCAGGGAAAGGAGAAAACCGTTCCCAGAGATGAACGAATCACTTTTTCATTGAACATGGAACAACAATCGGGTGTGAGAACTATCTTATCAACACCCAGAGCTCTTGCCGTCCGGGTTATGGTTCCCAGATTACCCGGATCCGAAATTCCATCCAGATAAAGAATAAATTTGTTTTTTACAGTGGTCGGCAATTTTAACTTGATCACGGCAAAAACATCCTGAGGCTGCTTAGTATATGACAATCTGGAGAGTTTTTTTTGCTCAGTTAAACTAATTATTGTCTGATAACCGGAAAATCTGCTGATCAATTCAGAGTTCTGTTTGTTGATTATAAGCTTGAGAATATGACATCCATCCTGCAGAACTTGTTCGATGAGTCTTACACCTTCTATCAGAACAGCATCATGATTCTCTTTGGCAGATTTCTTCAGATCAAGTAAATCTTTGAATTCCGGATCAGACAAGCTTGGCAAAATCATCAAAATTCTCCTTCTTTCTACATATCAGTAGAATATAGGTCAAAATTGTCGAAATCAGATTTTCTTCAAGTTAATTTTTATAAAAGGCACTAAAAGGCGGATAATTCGGGGAAAACAGGTTGTTGTAGGGGAGTTCTTAGAGGATAAAAAAGGAGGAGACAGATTTGCAGGTGTAATCTTTCTTTACAGTTCAAAAACAAAGTTGACAAATTTTATATAATAAATAGTCTAAGTTTAAAGAGTAAATGGTGAGGTAAACATGCAGGAGACCATAAATTCAGCATTTTCCCAGTTCATAGCGACGAAACAGGATATTATTGATAATATCGTAAATAATGTTAACAGTTCCACGAGTCAGTTGATAGAGATATTGGGGCAATCCGGGACGGGAAAATCATTTATATTTAAGAAGCTCGCACAAAGTCTGGAAAATAGAGGATTAACTTTTTGCAGATTTGTTCCCCGTAATTTTTCTTTTAATCATTTGAAAGATATTCTCATGTTTATTAGTGTGATCACGGAGGAAGATTTTTCAGATATTGTAAGTAAAGCTCAGGGCTTGAAGCTTGAAAATAGGTATGACTTTTTTTATTTTTTGACTGAGACCCTAAATCGTGACAAAAAGTTTAAACCAAACATTGTACTGATAGACAACGGTTATTTGATAGATGAATATACCCGGGATTTTATCCAGTATTTAGTGCAATATGCTGCGGAATCCGGAATGCATTTTGTTGTATTTACTACTCGGGAGTTATTTATTTTTTCCCAGAAGGTTTATCTGGAATACCTTTCATCAGATAATATCAGACAAGTTTTACAGGAAATTATTGATACAAAAGAAGAAACATTTATAGCGGAAAGCGAAATATTGCGTAATATTACGGGTGGAAATATCTACATGTTAGAGTATATTATTAAAGAATTAATTCCCACCAATACAATTTCAAAGCTAGATCTGAGTAATTATCTGGACAAAAAGATTGATGTAGAAGCTATTTATCAGTCACGACTGAGTAAGTTATCAGAATCTCAGTTGGAAACTTTGGAGTACATCTATTTATTAGACGGATACGCTGATGAGGAGCATTTAAACAAAGTACTGAAACATCAAAAAGAGATCAGTTTGAAAGAAATGATTTCCTTTTTAAAAGAAGCAGGATTTATTTCAAGCCATGACAAAGGTTATTACTTAAGAAAAGTAGTACCATTTCAGAATTATTTTATGCAGAAAAATGCTCAGGAAAAGAAAAAGCAACTAGCTCAAACCGCTAAATTACTCCAAAGTGAAAATGTTTTTGGAAATCATATTTTGAAATATTATATTGAATTAAATGAGTATCTTCCAACTTTAGTTCAGGATAGTTTGGTGTTTTTAACTGACATCAATGATCATGAAGCACAGATTAACCTGTTAAGCTTTTGTTTGGAACATACTTCTGACCCGATTAAACAGATATCTTTTTTAACCAAATTAGGTATAACAAACAAAAGATTTAAGCGTTTGGAAGTAGCAGCAGAGAATTTCCGTCAGGCTTTAAGATTATGTACAGCCAATAATCAGCCGGCAGAGGAAGTTGTCTATTGTTTGTCAGAGTGCTTATATGCCATGAATTCTTCAGCTTATGCTCTGGAAGTTATCAAAAAATTCTCCCCGGCTACGATAGATATATTTTGGAAATGTAAATTATATTTATTAAAAGCCGAGATTTTAATGGAAACAGAGGAATTTCATGAAGCAATAATCTATATTGACGATGCATTCCAGGAAGCAAATCAAATAGATGATAAGCAGAAAAGATATTACTTACAGGCAGAATCAAAAAAAATAAAAGGCAAAATCTACTATTTTAATAATCAATGGGAAAAGTCTGAAATAACCTTCCGAGAAGCAGAATCTTTATACAAAATCATTGGATATTTGGCAGGTATGGCTGCTGTATTTAATAATATCGGTGTACTGAAAATGTTCCAGGGTGATTGGAGTAGCACAGAACAGTTATATTTAGCGAGTTTGGAATTGGAAAAACAACGCTACTGCCTTGATGGAATATCCATTTGCTACAATAATCTGGGAGGCTTGTCGGATGATCAGGGTGATTATAAAAAATCACTTTACTATTTGAATGAAGCTCTAAAAATCCAGAAATTGTTGAGTGAAAGATATAATATCAGTAATTGTTACAACAATATCGGCGTAACCTGTATGGACAATGGAGAATTTGAAAAGGCCGCCGAAGCTTTTGAAAAATCACTTTCAACTGCTATGAGCTTTAACTTATACAAGAATGTTATCGCCAGTTTGAATAATTTGGGTGGCTTGTATTTCAAATCTGGCAATTGGTCCAAAGCTAAAGAATATTATGAAAGTTCAATTGAAAAATCGAATGAGAATAATTTTATGGAAGGCTTACTTCGTTCATACAATAATTTGGGCGAATTGTATGAAAAAAGAGGTGAATATACTCTGGCTTACAATCTTTATTTCAAGGGTCAGGAAATTGTACCTTTGATTAATGATGACTATGTTAAAGCAGAATTATATGGTAATTTAGGCAGTGTTTTAACGCACCTGCACAGTTTTGGGGAGGCTTATGCATACTTAGTAGAAAGTTTTGATTTTTTTAAATCTTTAAATGCCAAAGAAAAAATAATTGAGTGCTGCCAGAAACAAGCTTTCTATTTCATTCAAACCAGAAATTACGAAAGTGCTGATTATTACCTCAATCTGGCAAACAAAACTGCTAAAGAACTGAACAACCGCTTTGAATTAGGCAAAATCCTGCTTTTACGTGCTCAGCTGGAGAAAAAAGATAAAGATAAAGCTAAAAAAATCCTGGAAGAAACTATTCAAATATTTTTAGAAACCAAAAATCATTTTGAGTTGGCTCTTACTAATTACGAATATGCAGCTTTGCTGAATGAGACTGAAGACTGGGAACAGGCTTTACAAATCCTGAACAATAACCGTAAGATCATTCAAAAATATGGAGCTATTAAATTCCTCGAACAGAATGATACCCTGATTCAAAAAATAAGTAAAGATCATGCAATTGAACTTAAAGAATCGAAGAGTCAGGAAAATCTTTTTAATAAATTCTATGAAATTACGGCCCAGATCAACTCCTTTACTGATTTCGATCTTCTGCTGGAAAGTTCCTTAAACAGCATGATCGATCTGTCTGAGGCAGACGGCGGTATGCTTTGTCTATATAATTCCCGATCATTACCAGATTCCTGGGAATACAAAATCTTCAACCATTTCAGCATGGATGATAAAGACTACGATTCTCTGATGGATCTTATCCAGACTTCTTTCAAGGAAAACAAGGGTTATAATTACAAACAACCCCATTTTGCCCCGCATTATAATGATATTATTACTCTTACCCTGGCTATCAGAAATAAAATTCAGGGTGTGATCCTTCTTTTCAGTAAGCATGGATCGCATTATTTCTCTGATAAACTTTATAATCTTCTGAGTGCCCTGTGTAATCAGATCGTGGTTATTATCGAAAATATCAGACACAGTAATCTGGAAAAATCCCACGCCATTATCAGAGAAGAATTAAACACCTCCAGTGTCTTTACCAATATTGTGGGTAAGAATAAAAAGATGATCGATATCTTTGAATTGATCGAGAAAATTAAAGATACCCCTACTTCTGTATTATTGGAAGGACCCAGTGGAACCGGTAAAGAACTGATCGCCCGGGCCATTCACTACAATAGTAACCGGCGTAACAAGAAGTTTGTGGCCCAATACTGTGGAGCTCTGCCTGAAACTTTACTGGAAAGTGAACTTTTCGGACACGTTAAAGGCTCTTTTACAGGAGCTGCTTATGACAAAAAAGGTCTCTTTGAGATAGCAGATGGTGGGACATTCTTTCTGGATGAAATCGCTGATATCAGTTTATCTACTCAGGCCAAATTATTAAGATTTCTCCAGGAAGGCGAGATTAAGAGAGTCGGTTCGACCAAAACAGAAACCGTCGATGTCCGCGTTGTATGTGCGACCAATGTCTCCCTGAGTGAAAAAGTCAAGAAAGGTGAATTCCGCTTAGACTTATACTATAGATTAAATGTAATTAGAATAGATGTGCCCTCATTAAAGGAAAGAAAATCAGATATTCCTTTACTGGCCATCCATTTTCTGGATAAATACAACAAAAAAATGAATAAACGGGTCATTGGGATCACAGATGAAGCCATGAAATACTTGCTAAAATGTGATTGGCCAGGCAATATCAGACATTTAGAGAATGAAATTGAAAGAGCCGTTACTTTGGCTGAACCTGATTCTTTCATCAGACCTTCTGATCTGTCAGAAGAAATCTTTAAATATGATGAGCATACCGAAACAATTAATCTGCTCCAAAAACTGACCTTGAAAGAGGCTGTTGATAACCTGGAAAAACAAATGATCCAAAGAGTTTTGGATGATCGAAATTGGAATCAAACGACTGCTTCCAAAGATTTGGGTCTGAGCAGACAAGGTTTGATCAAGAAAATGAAGAGGTATAATTTAGAAAACAATTAGTGGGGTTTATGGAAAAGGATTCGATTAACAGTATTTTTGAAAAAATCTTGATTAAGGAAGATCTGTACTATTCAACATTTTTTGAATGCTCCTTACCTATTTTGATCATTGAATACGATTCTCTGGGTTTAGTGGACATAAACAGAGCTGCTCAGGCATTTTTTGTTTTTACTCCTGATAAAGTTAACAAAACTACAGTCTTTGATCTGCTTCCGGATTGTGCTCAGGAACTTGCCTATGAACTCGAAGAATTTAAAAAGACTCACTCCAGACTTTTTACTTTTAAACATTTAACTGCACAGGCTGCTGAAAAGGATGTTGAAGCTCTGACCTATTCCTTTATTATCAATGGCAAAGCATATATCGCAATGATCATTCAGGATATTACTGTAAAAAAGAGTATCGAGCATCATCTTTCTAAAATCAATGAAGTCGAAAGAATTCTATCTAATGTTTCCCATCATTTTATAACCCTTAATCCGGATGAATTAATCAACTCTATACAGGATACCTTATGTATTATCGGCAATCTTCTTAAGGTTGAAACATGTTTTATTCTTTTCTTAAAGGATGAACACAAACTTCAGGATGAAAAATACATCTGGAAGCAGGATAACACAAATCCGGATTTAATGGAATTGAACAGCACAGATATTAAGGAATTACCTTGGGCTTTTAATCACCTATCCAGATTTCTGCCTATTAAAATTGATAATATTGACGAACTGCCTTCGGAAGCCTTCAGAGAAAAAGCGTTCTTCTCTCATTTTGGAGTTAAATCTACTCTGATTATACCCGTAAAAAGAAAATCCAACAGCCTGGCTTTGATGGGTGTTTTCCGTAAAGAAGAAGCTCTGCCCTGGAATAGCGAAGATGTCTTCATCATGGGAATCGTCAGCTCTGTTCTGATCAATGCCCTGGACAGAAAAATTGTTATCCGGCAACTCCGTGAAAGTGAAGAAAAATACAGAAATCTAGTTGAAGATATGCCCAACCTTATCTGCCGTTTCTCACCTGACCTAATTCTGACCTATGTTAATAATGCCTACTGTGAATACTTTCATCAGACTGCTGAAGAACTTATCGGCTCTTCTCTTCTGGACCACATACCTGTGGATGAACAACAGAAGCTGAAATTCTATTTCAGAAATTTCTCTGTTAAAAATCCTATCAGCTATACTATTCATAAAACTATTAAAAATCACTCCACCATAGCCTGGCAACGCTGGTCTGACAGAGCTTTTTTCAATGATGCCGGAGAAATAACAGAGTTTCAATCCATTGGCGACGATATTACAGAACAAAAAGAACTAGAAATCCAATTAAGGGATAATCAGCAAAAATTGAGTGAAAGCATTAGAAATCAAATTTTGCTGTCGAAAGTTTCCTCTTTTCTCATTCAGAAAAAAGATTTGGATAGTTCTCTTAAACAAATGCCGGCCCTTCTCGCTGAGTCAATTCAAATTGACCAAATCTGCCTGTGGCAGTTCCCTGATTATTACCAAAGAGACCTCACTAACTGCTGTTCTTTTTGCGGGTCTGTAGAACAAAGATTTGATGAAATAGTGCAGCAAATCAACAAGGGTATCCGGGTTATTTCCGGTAATGCGAATTCAACCGGGGACCTGTACTACGTTGATCAGTTGGTGGATCATGCTTTCATCATGTTTCCTTTAAGATTAATGGGGAAAATAGTTGGTTTTATCAATTTTGCCAAACTGGAAGAGCATGTCTGGACAGATATTGAAATTCACTTCATAACCTCTGTTTTCAATCTGATGCAAATCAATTTCGAGAAAGAACATCACTTGAAAGAGAGTTCCAAATATGAAACAATCGCCGCGAATTCATCCCATATGGCGACTCTGGGTCAAATTTCAGCATCTATCTCTCATGAAATAAATCAGCCATTAAATGCCATAAATCTAACGGTCAGCGGTATGCTGTTCTGGCTGGAAGAAAAACCGGAATATGTCATGGAGAATTTGAAAACTCAACTTAATTCCGTATCCAGTCAGGTGAACAGAATCAACAATACAATCCAGAATTTGCGAACTCTTATCCGCAAAGAACCTCATACATTCACCGAAAAAGTAAACTTGAATTATGGTATTGAAAGAGCTCTGGAATTAATCGGCACTCAGATCATGAATCATAGAATTGATTTAATCAAGGATTTTCAGTCTGATATCGGTTTGTTCCTGGGAAGTACTTCCAGTATAGAACAGGTGGTTATCAATCTTCTCGTTAATGCTATTCAGGCTTTGGATGAAGTTGAAATCAAGGAAAGGATTATTACGATCAGAACCAGGGAAGTAAATTTCCTGATTTGTCTGGAAATTGAAAATAATGGCCCATCCATCAAAGAAGATTATTTGGATAATCTGTTCAATCCATTGTTTACAACCAAAGCATCCACAAAAAACATGGGTTTGGGCTTGTCCATCTGTAAAACAATTGTCCAGGCGATGAACGGTAAAATTGAAGTCCAGAACCTTAAACCTGAAGGTGTAAAATTCTCGATTTACTTCAATATTCTGGAGTAATATGAATATCTTAGTCATAGATGATGAACAAAGTATCAGAGATTCTCTCGCGGTTATCCTAAATCCCCTGCCACATCAGATCTTCACGGTTGGGAATTGTACTCAGGGCTGGCAAATCATCAAAAAGAATCAGATCCACCTGATCTTTTGTGATTATCGTATGCCGGAAAAAGACGGTCTGACTTTTCTCCGCGAACTCAAAGCTGATCCACTCTATGCTGAAATTGTCTTTATCATGTTCACAGGGTATGGTGATATTAAAACCTCAGTGACTGCACTTAAATCTGGTGCTTTTGATTACCTGCTCAAGCCTATCGAATTTGAAGAACTTCTTTTTCATATCAATAGAGCCCAACAATTTATCGTTCTAAAAGACCAGAATCAAATCCTGGAAAACTGTGTGAATGAGAAAATTGAACAGGCTACCCTGGATATCCGGAATGAATATACTCATCTAAAACAGGATTATCTCAAAAGTGTAGGACTTTCTGATGTTGGTCTGTTTTCCTTTTCCTTACAGGATGTTTATGAAACAGCTGCAAAGCTACATAAACAACCAGATATCCCAGTGCTGATTGAAGGTGAAACCGGAGTTGGTAAAGAAGTCCTCGCCAAATACATTCACTATCTCGATCTGGATAACACAACCCCCTTTATTGCCCTTAACTGCTCTGCAATCGTACCTACTCTTTTTGAAAGCGAGTTGTTCGGCTATGCACCGGGATCTTTCACCGGTGGAAACCGTCTGGGTCAAAAAGGTAAAATTGAATTAGCCCATGGCGGTACTATTCTTCTGGATGAAATAACAGAATTACCTTTGAATATGCAGGCAAAACTGCTCAGAGTCATTCAGGAAAGAGAGTTTTATCCTATTGGCGGTCTCAAAAAAGTGCTCACAAAAGTAAGATTCATTTGTACTACCAATGAGGATATTCAAACCAAAGTACAAAATGGTCTTTTCCGTCAGGATTTGTTCTACAGGCTCAATGTCGGGCATCTCAAGATTACTCCCCTTCGGGAAAGAACAGGCGATATCCTGCCTCTGATTAAATATTTTCTCGGTATTCTGCAAAAAGAAAGAAAGACCACCTTCACCGATATCAGCAGTGATGCTCTGCAAATTCTGCATGAATATGCTTTCCCTGGTAACATTAGAGAATTGAAAAGCACTGTCGAAAGAATCTCATTACTCTCTTCAGATTCTATTATTACTCCCAAACATCTCTCATATTTAAGCAAAGGTGTGGTGCAAAATTCAGACTCTTCTTTGCTCTCGCAGGAGAATATTATCAATATGCTGCTGGAAATGCATAGTTCCTGTGATCTGGAAAACTTGAATTTAAATATTGTTCAGGCTGCTCTCAAAAAGAATAATAACAATAAATCTCTGACCGCCAGGTTTCTGGGTCTAACCCGAAATCAACTCTATACCTTTCTGGAAAAAATAAAGTAAGATACGAGATTTTCTATGTCAATTTCTCAATAGACTCGGCATTTATGCCGGGTATAAATAAACAAAAACCACAGTCTCACGGGCTTTAACCCAATATTATGTATTTTGTGCCTTTTGCAAGGCTTTATTCATTCTTCAAAAAAGATTCCAAGATCAATAAAATGGATTCATATTCCTTAAATTCGCCTGTTCCTGCTTTAATCTTTTCCATTAAATACTCCGGATCATTCCTCTTAGCCAAAGGTATCTGCTTAAGAAAATTCTGCAACTGCGGATCTGCTATTTTGTTGAGAGTAAGTTGGAATGCATTTTTCTCTTTATTGAGCTGCTCCAGAAGTTTTGTGCTTTTCGTACTGATCACCTGCAGCATGGACTTCATTCTGTGTGTATAAGTATGCTCCTGCAGAACTTTTTTGTAACCGTTATAAGCAATTTCCTTTCTTTCATCGTCATGGAATAAATAATAATTTATTTTAGCTCGGCAATCTTCCAGAGAATTGAAAGTTATAATATCCGTCCCGATTTGGAAGATCTCTGGCAGCAGGATTCTTTCGTCAACTAATTGAAAACCACCGCAAGCCATTATTTCAAAAGTGCGGGGATTGATAAAATCGGGTTCTTTTTCAAAAACATCCCCATCCAGAGATGAGTGGAGATTTATATTAATTTTCGAAGCCTGGTAGATTTTTACAGATTCTTCGATACTAATTCTTCTGCCCTGAAATTGGACATTGTTGGTAAAAAGTTCATTTTCTTCCCAACCTGTACCCCAGAGTTTCAAATTGTAATTCAGAAAATGCGAGAAAAAGGTCTGCCTATTGGGATATGCCGCCCCCATAAAAGAGACGTCTGAGCCATATGTGTCCAGATCATCATTGCTTAAAACTATCCTTTTCTGCCAACTCTCTTCTGCCGCCATCGGCAAATATGAGAAATTATAGATTCCTTTCGTCCGCATGAGATCAAAGAAAGAGTCTTTTTGTATCGTAAAAAACACATCAAAAAGATTCGCATATTCCTGCCAGTAGGAAAACCTGCGATAATCCTCCACAAACCAGAAGGCCGTAGCTACAGGATATTTTTTGAGCGTCTCCAGTAACCTGGTCGATATGGGTGACTGGGCCATAAAGATGCAAATATGCGGTTTAAATGTTTCAAAAGCCGACCAATACATATCCGACAAAAGCTCGGTCAGCTTGGCTGCCATGATTCCTACATACTTTGTGTCTGCCAGAATCTTCTGAAAAAGGGGATCTGCTACCGAATTATTGACAAACTCCACCTGACAGCCTAATTTCTCCAGTGCGGTTTTAACATACTCGGCTGTTGTAAGCGACCCGCCATATATTGGATAATCCAGCAGAACTCTGATTTCTTTGTATTCAGATTCTTTCAGACTAAGTTCTTCATTATGTTTTAGTATTTTCAAAGCACTCTCAAAGACATCTTTTTGCACCTGGAATTCTGAAGTTAAAATATAGATGTTTTGATTCCGATAATACTTAAGCTCTTCCTCCTGGGAGAAAATAACAATTCTATCCCGCAAATACTCGAAATAGGTATTATTAGTGAACAAATCTATGAGTTCCTGATTCGGTTCAAATACGGCTATTTTTGTATAATTATCACATAAAGGCACAAGCTGATAACCGCCTCCCAGTCCTAAAACAATCAAATTTTCCGTCTTCTGCTTTAACCCTGATAAGAAATTGTTGGTCAGTTTTTGGGCTTCCTGAATGGGATCATAAGTACTGTGCAGGGTTTTTCCGCCTAATTGCGGTATGGATAAACCGTTTTTCGCTTCAAGTATTAATACATTCATATTTAGTTTTTGCTTGACACTTACTGCCTTTTATTCAATTTCACCTAAGTGCTCCCATAGCTCAGCTGGATAGAGTAGTTCCCTCCGAAGGAAAAGGTCAGCAGTTCGAATCTGCTTGGGAGTGCCATTTTTCTCTATATGTGGCTGAGAGGGCAGGAATCGAACCTGCCACGAACGGTATTATCCGCCCGCTACCGATTTTGCAGACCGGCCGGGACACCAGACCCATCCTCTCTTCACATATGAAACACATCTTTTTTATTATAATACAAAATGTAAAGAAAAATTTATGAGTCCACTCTAAAAATCCTAAATAGCCACAAAAAGGCACAAAAAACACAAAAATGGGATCGGAGTTAGTGGTTTTTATTCCAGACTCGTTTAATTTTACTGCACAATCATAACAAAATAATTCTTTGGATCAGTGGCTGAACTCTCTAAAAGCATCTCTCCCTGCCATATTTTCCCAATAACTCCATTCTAATAACAATAATCTGCTTTCATCAAAATATCTCTCCCCCAATTCGTTTAATTAGCACAATTCGCGGTAAAACTCTCTCCGAAAGTGTCCTTTCCTACGGCAAATACACCAAATACTTAAACCAAATAACGATCATCGCAATGATGATCAGCCAGGAAAAGAAAATCACACTGGCTCCGCTGGTTCCTCCTGTCCACAATGATAAACCTCCCCAGATACGTCTTGGCAGGCGGTGCTTCAATACACATATCGGTCTGGCTCTCCAGGACTGCACATATTTACCTGCTTTGTGTGGCTGGATTAAACAATATTCAAACCATTGTGCATAACTGTGATCTCTCCAATGTTCAATGCTTTTCCAGGGTAAAGGTAATCCGGAACTGATTCCTGTACCATCATTGCCGATTTTCTTACGCAAACGATGCGGTAAGGTAGCTGAATTCCTGCAGGGAAAGACAGTTACGCGGGCCACGATTACAGCGTGATCATCACCTTTGGCATAATGTTCTGCGGTCTTGCGATAGAAGCCAAAGTAGATCCCGCTTCCGGCATAATCACCTCCGCCCACATACCAGCGACCGGCCTGGGCAATGTTTGAGGCTATACCTTTGAAGGATGTTCCATGATACATTGTATATGTCGGCAGAACTACATCTACTCCGGTCATCAGGATTCCTTCCAGCAAAGCCAGACCATTACGGTGAAAGACTGCATATAACCTGTAAGGGAAGTAGATCAGCCAACGATACAGGTATTTGAAGGGTTTTCCTTTGCGGGGGTAGTCCAGACGGGGAATAAATAACTCAGATATACTGTCACAGAAGATCATGGACCAATAGAGAATTATGTTAAAATATAGGGCATTGATAAATCGGAGTGGCGTGAGAATGATGTGGATCATTAACCACCAGACAGCAGCAATTCCACTGTAAAACAGGAAATTGAATCCGAGATTCGCTGTGCCTAAATGTGGGTGACGCCAGTAGTCACGTACAGGATTATACAGAATCCATTGCACCCAATTTAAAAACAGGAAAGGATAACGCAGAAGCCAGACCACATTTCTGAACAAAGTCACTGCCAGCAGAATACCGAATATTCCCCCGAAAATATAACCGGTCCAGATGAGTATTGAATTCATGCTGCTTTGCCAATCCATGCTCTACCTGCCTATCTAATACATTATTCACCAATACTGATGATTAGTCATACTAATGTCAAGCACTTTCAACTCTCAATTTCCCCTGTCCATATAGTCCATCCATCTAACTCTCAACTCTCAACTCTCAACTCTCAATTTTGCCTAATGCCTACTTCAGTAGCATGGCTTTATGAACTGAAGCATAATCTCCAGCCTCCATCCTGATGAAATATATCCCGGAACCAACTTCCGTACCTTGATCATCCTTGCCATTCCAACGGATCTGATGCTTACCGGTTGTGCGGTATTCATTCAGCAGCGATCGCACTTTCTGTCCTTTGATGTTATAAATACAGATTTTAACATTTCCGGTCTGAGCAAGATTGAAGCTGATATTAGTTTCCGGATTGAATGGATTGGGGTAATTCCTGTTCAACCTGGTTATTCCATCGATTCCCTGAGGATCTTCTGTGCCGATAGTTCCCCCGTTAGCATAGAGCTCAGTGTTACGGACAGGATTGAGCACATCATTTGTATTAAAAGTTAGTAATGCTCCATAAGGAGTATTCTGCAGAGGAGAAAATATGACTTTAACAGGTTTTATTGTCCCTGGGGAAAGTGTTATTGAGGCTGATAGGGGCACATCAGATTCATCTGTCAGCGAGACCCATTGCGGAATATTAAATAAGCAATACAAGTCAGTTAATCCGCTGTTTGCCAGATAAATTGTTCGGGTACTGCTCTGACCTGCTGCGACATTACCAAAATTCAAACTGTCCTGATCAAGCGTAAAAATTGCTGAGTTCTCCCAATTTTGTGCAGGTGTGATAAATCTGACCTTATCGATCCAGACACAATCATATCCGCCGGTAACAGAAGCATTCTTGGAGTATGTCCACTTAAACACATGGTTTCCTGCAGTCACGGGATATTGCACTTCTGCCCAGCCTGTTTCGCCTGTCCATTGTCCATATACCGTATTATCAATTGTGAAGGTTAAATGATCGTTTAATGGTTCACAGCTTGTTCTGCGGTAAAACTTGAGTACTGTATTATAAGGGATATTCAATTCTACCGATAAAATGGAACTCTGTGAGTGCAAAGTATGGCCCGATTTGGCACTATGAGATCCTTCCACAGGTTGGTAAGCATGGACTTGCCAGCCTACTGAACCGGATTGCTGCCAGGGTAGCCGGGTAAAATCATTGGTTTCGAACCCATCACTGGGAACATTAATTTCACATAACCCGGAGGCTATGGCTCTGTATTGACCTCCGACAACAAAAGCTCCCAGATTGGTGAACAATCCTGCCGGAGTACCTGATAGTATCTGGAAATCTACAGTGCTTTGAATCACTGCTGATTCACTAAGGGGAGTAAGAGTATAAACAGGATCCGGAATTTGAATATTTGCATTTCCACAGGTCAGAGTTCCATTGATTTCCGGGGAAACTGCATGTCCGGTATTTTTTATCAGTAAGGTTGCTCGGCCTTGTTCTCCGCTTTCCAGGATTTCATTGCCGTTTCCATTCAATTCTGTTACAGAGAGAAACTCAACACTCAGTATTGGAGCTCCAATCAAAAACTGATAATAATATACTGTTGCATGTCCTCCGGATGTAATAGTAACAACTATTTCAGCTAAATGCTGATCAGGTACATTATCTGAGATGTTCATGGAAAATAGCCCGGGTAGAGTGACTGAGCCGTCAGAAGCAAGATCAGCAATAGTTTGAGTGCCGCTATTGATATGGATATAGGAGTCGGAGCTTTGAACAGATATTCTTAAATTTTGTGTGGGTGTTGTGCCGATATTCTGTAAAGCAAAACCGAATTGCAGATTCTCGGTATTATAAACAGGGGGATTTGCAAAAATTGGTTCGGAACATGTAATAAAAGTAGAATTTTCCAGAAGTACATGCATTGGTCTGACCTGGGTGATTTTGTTATACCCGGTCAAGGTCAGAAGAAGTCTTTGCGGATTATTGAAAGCAGGGAAGGAGAGAGTTGCATTCCCCAGGGAATCAGTGATTGCAGTTGCAATGATTCGATGCGTGATCGAGTCAGCCAGACAGATCGCTAAATCGGGTGAATTCGTGGTTACAGACAGTGAACTGTCCCCTGTGTGCAGGACAGGAACGGTATTATAAACAATTGGTTGAGGTATATCAGTTCTAATCTGTAAAGAAGCATCTCCAAAAACAGTCCAGGCTTTGAACATTGTAGCACCTTCAGTCCCGCAATTCTCAATCATTTTGCAGGAACCGTTGAAACAGAGTCCTCCAAAAGATGACAATTGATCTGAAACAAGCAAATCTATTATCTCATCCTGGCCGACCATCGGTTCATCCCAACTCTGACTGATCAAAGACATATACGCTCCAATGGCTCCTATGGGCTGATTTGTTGCCGGATTAATCGATCTCAGCCAGGTTTCTGCAAAACATGTACCATTAACAAAATTACCATTTCCACCGGCCACTTAGGTAAGCGGTGAATCTCCTTCATTTCAAGTGTTTGACCGTTGCAGCTGCCTAAAAAGATTTTGCCACTGCTGCCGCCCAAATCC
>CAYQPF010000119.1:0-15240 GCA_964419225.1 uncultured Candidatus Cloacimonadota bacterium
GGAAAGCCAATATCACGGCAGAAATAATCAAAAACGCTTTCTTAGGTTTATGTGAATCAAACGAGACAGTATTAAAACTGTTTGATAAACACAATGATGACCTTGCAAAAATGATTGATCTGGAAATCGGCAAAGTGTCTTATAAAAGATATTTATTAGGGAGAAAAAGATTAGCCGATTTTATTTACTATAAGTACAAGGTCTCAGATATTGCAATTAAAGATATAACTACAACTTTTATAAGAGACTTTGAAGTTTATTTACGTTCTGATTGTAAATTAACAACAAATGTCACTGCAAAAACTCTCCAATACTTAAAGAAAATAATTATTGTTGCTTTCAACGATGGAATAATACGTTCTAATCCCTATGGAAATTTTAAGATTAAAATGGAAAGGATAGAAAGAGGATATTTAGATCAAAGTGAATTAGATATAATAATGGAGAAATACATTCCCATTAAAAGGATTGAAAATGTTCGGGATATATTTATCTTTTGCTGTTATACAGGTCTTTCATATATTGATGTTCAAGCTTTAAAATCGGACAGCATCAGAAAAGCGTTTGATGGTAACCTTTGGATTATGATCAAGCGTCATAAAACAGATGTTCCAGTAAATGTTAGATTACTGGATGTTCCTAAAAGTATTATTGCAAAATATTCCGGCGAATTACTAAATGGTAAACTACTACCAGTTTCGAGTAATCAAAAAATGAACGCATACCTAAAGGAATTGGCAGATATCTGTGGAATTACCAAGAATATTACAACTCATATGGCTAGACATACGTTTGCTACAACAATAACACTCTCAAACGGAGTACCAATAGAAACCGTAAGCAAAATGCTAGGACATACTAATATAAAAACCACTCAGATTTATGCAAAAATAACTGATTTGAAAATAAGCAGTGATATGGAGAAATTAGCCGGAAAACTAAATAACAAGAAGTAAATTGTATCCAATAAATATAAGCAATGGGAAGAGGAAAATTCGAAATAGATGTAAACGATGCAGGAAATATTTCCGTGAATATTGAGTTGCAAGACGGATCAGTTTGGCTAACCAAACATGAAAATGCCAATCAATTTCGTGTATATGTTCCAGCTATAACAACAAATCTTCTGGTAATGGTCTGGGTGATACTTTTTCCATCCTTGCACCAAAGCTTAAGAATCACCCAAATGCAGAAATGTCGTTACCTAGTAGAAAAAGAAGCAACGCAGATATGATAGGCAGATGTAGGAGAATAAATTTTTGATATATACTTTCATAATTCATATGCAAATTGTGTGAACTAAACAGGTTGTTCAACTGCAATAGGTGTTATTAACCTATTTTTTACTTCTTGATATATTGGCAGATTAACTTCCTCTGCAATTTCTAATGTTACAGCTATAGCATATGGTATTACTCCTGTAATGTTACCCGCATCCTTTTTACATATCACTTGGATTCCTAAACTGCTCTCATCTTCAAATGGAACTGCTCTCTCTCCAACAAATACTTCATGTTGCAATGTTCCTCTTCTAACTGAATAATAATCTAAATCATCTCGCTTGACCCCTAATAAATCATTTTGTGCTTCAAAGAAAAGACTTCCAACTCTATATCTTTGGGTATTAGAAGCGACAGGACTAAACCAACCTAAAGTTATAGTAAGTTTTCTATTTTCAGGCCTAGCAGACAATGAGGGAGGAAGTGGTAGTCGAAATAAATGAATTTTATCTGCCTCTAGTTCCCCAAATCCAAGGATTGTAACTCGTTGGGCTGTACACTCTACTATCTTATCAATATCTGGGAAACCATATCCTATCCATCTTGTAATTATTTCTTTTATGTCTGATTTTGTATAACTACCTTCTAATACTTGATATAAATTCGTTTCTATATCGCCCCAGCTACATCCATGAGCTAACATGACTTTTATCAAGAGGGGTATGTATTGGCTATAAACTGGAGAGTTATAGTCATCTTGAAAAATATCTTTTAAAGTTTCAGATATTCTAATGGCACCTCTGGTTATTAAAGCTGTCGCATTACTCGTACCACGTGCAAAAATTGTTTTGTCTCGTTCAGAAGAAGGAGCTGCTAAGAGTTGACCAGGTTCTATTCTGTTACACGAAAAAACTAATGGAGTCGGATTATTTTCTAAAAACACCTCTTTGAAAAATTGACGACCTCCATCAAACACCATGTCTGGTTTAATAGCTTTGCGATATCCTCCTCCAAAGGCTGAATGAACATTGGGTAATAATTTGGAAGAGGGGTTTATTCTTCGATCATACGCTCTTAATGCTGAATTATCACGATGAATAGACCCTACTGTGATATTGTTTATACTTTCAGAAGGAGACAGCAATCGTCTATTCCGCATGTCTTCTACAATTTTTTGATATATGATTTTTTCTTTATTGAGGTCATTTAACAATTTGAAGTCTCTGTACAATATAGGCAACTCTATATTATGAAGATGATTTCCAGCACTAATTATGAATAAAACATCATATTGAAAGCTAAGCCAATCTAGCAATCTTGCCACAGGGCTCATCGTATGATAAAACAATAAAGAACTATCGCCTATTGAGAGGTTTATAATTTTAATAGATTTGATAGGGTCGCTATCAGAATCCCCTTCAAAAATTCTTTTTACTGCACGATGTAATAAATCAACAAATAGTTCATTATCGGGGATACATTCAATTCTATCATTCAACCACATTTTTAACTTCATGATTGGACGAACGTATAAAGGAGTTGTAATTGGGGAATTATTATCATTCAAATCTCCATGGATAATTAGGGAACTCATTCCTGTACCATGAACTCTATATTGTGCCTCATAGTTTTCTGCATAATTATCAGGATCATCTACCATTAATCTATTGGCTAGTAAGCGATGGTTCTCCATTGGCATGCCATCAAGCAGAGCGACGATAGGCTGTCCACTCGGTTGTGATTCAACAATTCTGTCTATTTTAAGTGTTTCACTTTCTTCATAGTCTACCTTAACTGCTATCTGTCCAGATGGCCTGAAAAACATAATTTTTTCACACCTTACCAACTGAGAGCTGGGATTGTCAATAATGTTTTGTATTTCATTTACTGGCAATTCAACTAAAAGAGCATGGTAAGATATTTCCTGTACTACTGAAGTAGTGATATGTTGTCCCCCTAAAGATTTGATAAGACTAATTATAGTCAGATGTGACTGTTGCCGTTTTGCTTCAGAGTCGCTATACCATAATTGTAATTCAAACCGAATTATCGACTCTTCATTTTCTATTTGTTGATGCCAAAAATCAAGTATCCCGGTTTCTATTAACCGATCTTGAACATCCCAACGTCGAATATTTCTTAGTTTTTGAAATAATGATTTAAATCCTGCGAAACCTCTCCTAAATTTTATATCTGGGTTATCAGAATATTGTTGCCATAACGAAAGCATTTCATTTAGAGCCCTCTGATTGGTCATAGTCAAAAATAACCTACCAGTTAAAGATTTACCTCTATCCTCTTCATTTTCAAAATAGAAATCCTCTGTCGGTTGTAAATCATCAAGTTCAATTTCTCCCATCCACTCTAATCCTTCCGTGTTCTTGATTGCAGTTAAAAAATCGTCAACACTTCCAATGGTCTCAAAAACAATCACCTGTTCTGGATCAATACTTTCAGGCGTTTGTTGAATTTCTATTCTCCTTGCCTCAAGTGCTCTCCTCAAAGAATCAAATAGTGGAGACAATCTTTCAGCTTGTCTTTCAGAAGATGGATAGTGAATTTTACGTGGGGGGAAACTTCTTCCAACTCTATTTAGTCCTTGTGGTTCGGGGAAAAATAATAATGGATAATCAGCCATAATCTTTTTATTTTTGGAGTTCAGAGTCAATAACTACATTAGTTTTATTTTTCAATTCAGCACTCACTATTGCTTTCATATTTGAATCTGGCAAAGACAATACATATTGCCGCAAAACAGATAAACCAAATTCCTCTAATTCGGCATAATTGATCCCAATCATCTTTTTTGCTATAGTTTCAGATGCGTATTCAAATCTAATTTTATGTTTATGCTGAAACTTGTCTAACCAGGTTACTATATTAACTCTAGTAGGTGGCGGTAATGTAATTTTAATTTGAAATCGTCGCCACACAGCTCTATCCAGTAGTTCAGGGTGATTTGTAGCTCCAATAACTATTACGTGACTAGGCAAGTTGTCTATTTGCAAAAGTAATGAGCTTACAACGCGTTTGATTTCTCCTGTTTCATGAGTATCTCCACGTTCTTTTCCCAAAGTTTCAAATTCATCAAAAAACAGAACACATTTCCGAGAACTTACATAATCCATTAATTTCCTTAAACGAGAGGCTGTTTCCCCAAGATATGCACCAATTAAGCTATCATATTTCACTAGATAAAGAGGTAACATCAGTGACTCAGCCAAAGCCTCAGCCAGCGAGGTTTTTCCGTTCCCTGGAGGACCAATTAATAAAATTTTATTTCTAGGCTCCAATGCATATGACCGTAACAAATCAACACGATACTGCTCTTTAATAAACTGCTCCGATATACTAATCACATCTGCTAACAATACTAGATCTGTTAACTTTTTAATGGGGCTTACTTCTGTAATTAAATTTTCAGCCCGATAATCAATAGATGATTTGCCATTATTAAAGAATGTATTTGCATTTTGATTATTTTCTACTACAGGCGCTTTGTGTAACTCATTTTCTAGTTTGTCAGCTAAAATTGTGTGTTGCTTACTCCTCTCTTCAGCAATAATTGCTTCCGCAACCTTTTTAATCATAGATTTATTACCTGTGATTGCATATTTTACCAAATCTATTAATAAATCAGCTCTTGCCATATTTATTTTGTTCTGTTAAACAATTCTCTAATATCAATATCTAATAATCTTGCTATTTGAAAAAACATTTCGACAGACGGTTGTGATTCATTCGTACACCATCTTGAAACAGTTGCTTCATTTTTACCTAAAGACTCTGCCAACCATCGGCTAGTCTTTTTATTCTCTGCAAGAATAACCTTAAGTCTGTTAATTGGAATGCCCATTGCTGTCAAAATTGACGTATTTTGCAATACATATTACTTCAAATTATAATATAGGCAAAGATATTACTATTTTTTGAAATCGCATAAAAACATAAAATTTTTATCATTATGGGATACTGTTATTAATAAAGACACTTTGCGAAGGATTATAATCCAATGCCATTATTATCTACCTATTGTCGCTTTACTGAATTTCGTTCTCATTCTGTTTTTGTGAATTGTCGGCAAAGATATTTCGCTCACTTGCCGCTGTGCAAGGACAGGCTTTGTTTTCCTGACAATCTCCACACTTTCAGGTAGTATTCTCATGAAAATCCCTGCACATCTGTTCGCTTCTCTTTTATGCCTCAAATTCACTTAAAAACATTGTATTATGAGAACACTAAAAGAAATTCAGGAACTGTATCAACAAGCCGGCGTAAAGGCTTTAAGGGATGTGGAGCTTCTCCAGCTGCTGGGGATCAATCTGGAATCATGCGATTTTCTGGAACTTTTCAAATCAAGCCGTGAGGCACTCATCAGAAAAGGTTTCAGGACATCCACCGCAATAAAGTTAAACGCCCTCGGAGAGGTGGCTCACAGGTACTCATTGGCTCCCATTCCGGAAAGGGAATCCATACAATCCTCAAACTCTATAGCAGCAATAATGTCTCCCATATTAAAACATCTCTCACATGAAGAGTGTTGGGTTGTTTATCTGAACAGAGCGAACAAAGTGCTCATCAAGGAACAGCTCTCAATCGGAGGCGTATGTGCAACAGTCGTTGACGTAAAAATCATATTAAAGAGAGCCATTGAGCTTCTTGCCAGTTCGCTAATTCTTATACACAACCACCCATCGGGGAACGCAAAACCTGGTGAGAACGATAAAGTTCAGACAAAGTTACTCAAAGGAGCAGCTGACCTTTTTGACATCACACTATTGGATCATGTCATAATTGCCGGTGACAGCTACTTTAGCTTTGCTGATGATGGTATAATGTAATGTTATCATCAATAAGAGCCCTCTCCGGAGGGCTTATACAGATATATTCAATATTTTACTAATTTTGTATTTAATATTATGAAACACTTCACATTATATAATCTAATAATTGCTTTTATAGCTATCACTGCCGTTTCTTGTACTAAAGAAACAATACAGGAGGATACTGATATTATAAAAGACACTACTAAAAGAAACTTTTTCGAATTGTCTCAGGAAAACATCTCTCTTGAAAAAGAGGAAAAAACAATCAGCATCGATATAATTACTGACAATACGTTTTCGATTAAAAATGAATCTGATTGGATTAGCATCATACTTGAAAAAGACAGCACCAAAAATGGTGTATTTCATAAGAATTATAAGCTAATATTTAAAAAGAACGAATCTGAATCCAGAAACGCTACTGTGGTCTTCGAGATTACACCTGTCCGAACATTTTTATTAAGAATATCCCAAAGGGGAAGGAGCTTAGGTCGGATAACAGACTCCCTAGCATTGGTAGCATTTTATAATTCAACCAATGGAAAGGATTGGACAAATAATGCAAATTGGTTATCCGATAAGCCTATCTACTCATGGTATGGCATTAATTTCACCTCGGCCGGTATGCTTGAAGGTACAGCAAGGGTGGAGGCCATAACCCTAATTAACAATAATCTATCAGGCACAATTCCAAAGGAGATTGGTAATATGGATTCTCTTATAGTATTTTCAATTGCCGAGAATAAATTAGGCGGAGAGATACCTGAAGAAGTTTTCAACCACAAAAACTGGATTGATTGGGGTCCGTCATACTATGTTGCCTGGCAAAAAAGCGGATATAAATTCAGTAACTTCGATAGGCAGGTGGAATACAACACTGGCGAGCACGGTAAAGTCATTCTTCTAAACAAAGCAAGCCGAGGTAAGGGAGTAAACATCATCATTACCGGGGACGGTTTTCCAAGTTCAACCATGGGTAATGGAGGAGAATTTGAAACAATTATCAATGGAACAATGGATAATATCTTTGAAACAGAACCATTCAAGAGTTATAAAGAATACTTTAATATATACATGGTTAAAGCTGTATCCAGACAAAGATATATTTCTGATCCTCATTATTCAAGAGATACATACTATGGAATTACTTTAATGGATGTAAGCCGGGTTGAATTAAGCGGGAATCTTGCAATCAAGCAAAAAGTATCTTCTTTGATTGGCTTTGATATTTCCAATTGCACAGTTGTAATGGTTGTAAATCATGACGCAAATATGGGTTGCGGAGGGAAGAATTACAATGATGTTGGCTATGCCTTCTTTTCATATTCAGATAGTTTTTATAAAAGCAATAAAGGATATAAAAAGCATGATGTACCCGTTCACGAAATGGGACATGCTTTTGCCGGTCTGGCAGATGAGTATGCTTATGAATATTCGCCCTCAGTAGAATACCTACAGTATTGGCAAGAAAACTATCTTACACTTGAGAAGAATCTTAACAAATCCATTCAATCTGACTCCAAGAAAGTTCCCTGGGCTCACTTCATAGGGCTTCCGGGCTATGAAATGGTTGGAGTATTCTCGGGAGCTGATTTCCCCCAGTTTTACAGAAGCGAACAGAAAAGTGTTATGAAAGCTGATGCTTCTTGGTTTAATGCAGTTAGCAGGGAGATTATTGTAAAACGAATAATGGAGCTTTCGAGTATGCAGTATACTTTTGAAGAGTTTTTGAAACATGACACAAATTAAGATTAAGACATTTCGACATTATATCTGTAAATTAGTTATTTCTCCGAAACAGGAGCAAATGTAAAATTCCGTTTATGGCCATTGCGATTATTATTGACTGCTTTGTCAAAAACAAACGGAATATTTTCCTCCATTTTCCTTACGAAGGGCATAAGTATCCGAAAAGATTAATGCGGTACCGGTCTTGATGTCTATCTATCCGTGTTTTGCCAATAGGGAACTATGCACAGGATGAAGATATCTCTCAGGTTAGATCTCCTGTCAAGAATATATATGTTCAATATGGACTTCAATCTAGTCACAGCATGCCACAAAAAGTCTTATTTATTTGCAGTTGTTAGTTTTATTTACTATCAATTTAATCTTTTGTATCTATGTACATGACAAAAATCTTAACACATCAATTTGACGCGTGCAGTAATGGTTTAAAAGGTATTGGGATACAAGGTCAAAACCATGTTTGAATAAGAGCACGGCGCGTCGGTTATGTTTCTATATTATTATCTTTTAAATATGTTCATTCCTGTATATACCAACATAACAACACTAGTGAAGTCTATGATGACAATCGAGAGCAGTTTTCCGATTCGCTCAATGTCTCTCAAGTGGGCATTTTCGATATTGAACCCACTGGACTTCAATGCCAGTAATGCCTTATGTAAAGCTTTACATAACCTTTTCAAATGGATTAAGCAAAACCTGACGATAAAAACTATATGGGGTCATTATGAAAATGCAGTCAATATTCCTATTTGGATAGCAATATTTACCTATCTTATAGTGGCATCAATAAAAATCCAGCTAAAAAGTCCTTTATCAACATATGAGATAATTAAGATTTTAGGAATTTCATCTTTCGATAAAACACAAATAAGAGAGCGGGTTACCGAATTTCAAATCAATCAAAACGTTAATGAACAATACAATTTATTTATTCGCTCCTTAAAAAGGATTTAATGTTGTGATATTTAATAGAATATATTATCAAGACACTTGCGTAATTTGCAGAAAAGCACTCTCTTAGCACCATAAAACCGGCAAAAGATGATAGGAAAATCGGCAGATCAAAAACAGAGGAATATTTTTAATCTATTATTGACAGATTTCATAAAAATGGGACAAGAATTGGTGTTATTGGCAAATAAAATCGACTAGAAATATTTCAGGAAGGAATTTTCCGGTTTTTATTCCATTTAGGCAATTTCAGTGCAATCTGTGCAATTATTGAGCAATTAGCTCATTGAAACTCCCTGTTCCAGAACCCTTATTAATCAGCTCCTACAAATTTTCAATCACTTGTTGGAGTAAACTAGTCACTTGTTTGGCTACTTCACCAAGAGCCGGGTTTGAAATTGCCTGCATAGAGGCAATTGGATTGACGGCTGCTACTTCAATGAGGTTTTCTCCCTGTTCGATAACCAGTACATTGCATGGTAACATTGTCCCGATTTTATCTTCGGCCTGCAAGGCTTTGTAGGCAAATGGGGGATTGCATGCCCCGAGAATGGTATACCGTTTGAAATCGACATTGAGTTTTTCTTTGAGTTTTTCGTTCATGTTAATAACGGTTATAACTCCGAAACCCTGAGATTTTAATCCTTCTGTTGTTATCGTAATTGCTTCATCGAAGGAAACATGAAGTGTTTTGCTAAAATAGTATTCCATAATAATAAAGTTAAATTGTTATTTGTTGAGTTTAGATCGTATTATTTCGTTTAAAATGAAATGCCCAGTAATATTGTTAATTTCAAGCAGCTTTTCATTATTGGTAAATTTATTGCAGATAACTGAGTGAACTACAGGATCAATAAGAACATATTTTCGAAGATTTTCTAACGTAAGTGAATGCACTTTTTTATGGTCTCCAAAGCTAAAATAATTGAAGGTTACAGGAATCGCTTTATGAATAGTGCGTGGACCTAATTGCTGATATTTAGTCCTGACGTCATTTCTGGTATAGATATAAAGAAAAGAAGTGTCAGCAATAAGATATGGCTTCCGATTGATAAATCGATAATTTTGTCCATTAGTTAGCTGAATTGCGAAGATACTGTCTTTTGGGAAGCTCTTTTTAATATTTTGTTCAATAACCGTAATATCCGGGGAAATATAAAACTGATTAAGTTTTACTTTATCCCCTTTGTGCAAAAAATCAGTAATTTGGGTAGCTTTCGCTTGTTTGAAATCAAGTGAACTAAGAAAAAGAACTTTTATTTCGTCGTTCTTGATTTCTCTCGTTTTTTGAGCATACATATTCATAGAAATTAGTATGCATGTTATAAATAATATCTTTTTCATTTTTTCAGTATTCTAATAGCATTAAAAACAGCAATTAAAGCAACTCCCATATCTCCAAACACAGCTTCCCACATGGTTGCTACTCCAAAAACACCCAAAACAATGAAAATTAGTTTTACACCCATGGCAAAACGAATATTCTGCCAAACAATGTTTCTTGTTATTTTTGCAACATCGATGGCTAAGGCAACTTTTGACGGTGAATCTGTCATCAGTACCACGTCGGCTGTTTCGATAGCGGCATCGGAACCAAGTGCTCCCATGGCTATTCCCACATCGGCACGGGCAATCACCGGAGCATCATTTATTCCGTCGCCAACAAAGGCAACTTTACCTCCTTTATTTTCCTTGATTAACCGTTCAATGTGTTTGACTTTATCTTCCGGCAATAGTTCGTAGAAGTATTTGTCTATATTCAATTTCTTTGCAAAGGCTGCAGCAGCAAACTGGTTGTCGCCTGTGAGCATGACCGTTTGAATATTCTTTGCTTTTAGTTTTTCTATTGCTTCAATGGCATCATCTTTCAAACTATCGGAAATAATAATATAACCAGCATAAACGTGGTCAATGGCTATGTGCACTACTGTTCCGTCAATCTGACAGACTGTATGCACAACGTTTTCTTTATGTAACATTTTATCGTTTCCTGCAAGTATTATTTTGCCATCAACGATTGCCTTCATACCGTGTCCTGAAATTTCTTCGGTTTTTGTGATTCTGTTATTATCAATTTTACCCGGATATGCAACTGTAATGGATTGTGCTACCGGGTGATTTGAATTCACTTCAGCATAAGCAGCAAATTCCAAAATTTCGTCTTTGGAAAAGCCGTTGGAAGTAACCACTTCCGAAACTTTAAATTCTCCTTTTGTAAGTGTTCCTGTTTTATCGAAAACTACGGTTTTTACCTGTGTGAGCGCATCAAGAAAGTTGGACCCTTTAACGAGAATACCCTTTCTTGAAGCCATACCAATACCACCAAAGTAGCCCAGTGGAATACTAATAACCAAAGCACACGGACAGGAAACAACCAAAACTACCAATGCACGATAAATCCAATCGCTAAAGGTTTGCCCGGCAAATAAAAGTGGAGGCAAAACGGCGAGTAATAAAGCGCTAATGACAACTATGGGAGTATAATATCTCGCAAAAGTTGTAATGAACTTCTCCGTTTCAGCTTTTTGTGAAGTAGCATTTTCAACTAGCTCAAGAATTTTTGAGACAGACGAATCACCAAATAATTTATTAACCTTTATAGCCAGTAAGCCGGATTGATTAATCATCCCTGCCATAACTTCATCTTTTACGTTTACTTTTCGGGGTACGCTTTCACCTGTTAGTGCAGCGGTATCAACAAACGAAGTTCCGTCGAGTATCGTTCCGTCGAGTGGAACTTTCTCACCCGGCTTAACTATGATAGTATCGCCGATTTTCACGTCTTCGGGAGAAACCCGGACGACTTCCGGACCTGATTTCAGATTGGCATATTCGGGCTTAATTTCCAGCAGTGATTTGATCGATTTACGTGAACGACCTACTGCAATGTCCTGAAACAATTCACCTGTCACATAAAATAACATCACAGCCACTGCTTCTGGCATTTGATGAATAACAAATGCGCCAAGTGTTGCAATGGTCATTAGGAACTGCTCATCGAAGAATTGCCCTCTAATGATATTTTTTACAGCAGAGGTTATCACATTCCAACCAACAATGATGTAAGCTGTAACATATACTGCGTATTCAGCGAGTTGAAATGGGGTGTTGTGTAGACTATCTTCAAATATTATCCCGATAACCAGTAAGACAAAGGCGGAGGCGGCCTTAATTATTGTTCCTTTATTTTCTCCAAGTTCATTAACTGAAACCAAAGTTTTCTCTTTATCAATATTTTGGACTTCAACGTCCGGTTCAATTGCTTTAATATAGGATTTGACCTTTTCGATATTATCGGTATCGATAGCCATGGTGGCGTTTGCAAAACTCACCGATACGAATTTTACTTCCTCCAGTTTTGACAGACTGTTTTCAATCTTAGTTGCACATGACGCACAATCTAAGTTGTTTAGTTTATATTTTTTCATATCTAATTTGTATTTAGTTTTAGATCAGAATAAATCATAATAGGTTTTGTATGTTACAAAAATACTGAAAAAGAGAGTGTAACTAAGTTGCAAAGTTTGTCCTTGCAGATATTTCTGATTCGTTATTAAAAGACAGCCCAATAAAATGGGCTGCCTTTTCTTTGAATGAACTTTTTATTTTTCAGTTTCCAGCCCTGTTCTTACGCGAATTACTTTATATATATCTGAAACATAAATAAGTCCATCGCCCGGATTGCCGGTTCGTCCTTTAACGGAGATTATATTTACAATTTGATCGACATCACTATCATTGCAAACAATTTCAATTTTGGCCACTTTGCTATCTGTAATAGAAAAATGGGTTGAAAGTGTAGAGTCTTCACTTTTAAATTTTCCTGTTCCTTCAGCTAAAGAAACTGTTGTGTTGGGATAGCCCTCCTGTAGTAATTGACTCAAAATATCATTTACTTTAAATGGCTTTACAAATGCTTTTATCTCTTTCATAATTTTAATCATTTTAATTTTAATTGATTAACAACTCATTTCGCCGGCATTTTTCTTTGCCGAAAGCAAATTGTATGCCCCTTTAATAACTACTTTTGCGTCTTTAAAGTTGAAGCCTTCAGGCAAAACGATTTCTGTAAATCCGTCATCTGAAACGCCTTTCTGTATTTGAATCATCCTGTATTCGGTAAAAGGTTTTCCGCTTTCTACCTTGTTCTTTTCAAATACAAAAATATAGTCTTTGTCGTCGAAACTGACAATGGACGCAGAAGGTACAGAGGATACCTGAGCACCCTTAGCTTGAATATGAGCATTAACATACATGCCCGGTAGCATGTTTTTACAATGACCTACAACATTCGCATATACTTTGTAAGTCCTATCATTATTTATAGCCTTTCCAGTTTGATAAACTACTGCTTCATGCTGTTCTGTTTCATTGTTGATATAAAAGCGAATTTTCTCACCATTGGATACTTTATCAGCATCTTTTTCAAATAATGTGAGTTCAAGAAATAGTTTGTCGCTGTTTACAATTTCAAATAATACATCGGAAGCTGAAACAGATTTTCCAATACTCACATTTACAGCCTTGACATACCCCGTAATAGGCGAAACCAATGCCACTGACCGACTGATATTATCTTCGTTCAGTTTGAACGGATTAATTCCAACAAGCGACAACTTTTGTTCCAAGGCTTTTACCTGAACTTTGAGGCTATTGTAATTGGAAGTAACCTGCTGCATGTTTTTCTGAGAGGATACATCGCTTTTGAAAAGTTCTTTTTGACGTTCGTATTCAGTTTTGGCAAGTTCACATCTGTTTTTTGCTTCCAGATAATTTTGCTGAATGTCGATAAAATCCTGATTTTCGATAATAGCCAGTGTTTGTCCTTTCTGAACAGCATTGCCAGGCATTAGGTTTGTGCTTTTTACAAACCCTCCCATTGGCATACTAACTGTTGCCAGATTTTGTGGTGCAACTAAGACTGTACCATTTACTTTTAATGTTCCACTCATTGAGAGCAATTCAATTGCACCCATTTCTATGTTGGCAAGTTTTACCTGATCTTCGCGTAATTCTACAATATCTTCGGGAATAACTTCCGTTTCCTTGGTTTCAACGTTCTGTTTTTTACTTCCGTTGCAAGAAGTTAACGCAACGAGAAAAGCTAAAATAATGATTGGCGACTTGAATTTATATTTTGTCATAATGTTTGTGTTTTGAGCCCTCAATCCGTCAACCGACGAAAGATAAAGGGGGTTGAATTAATATATTTTACCTGTAATAAAGTCAATGGAAATAATGGTTTGATTATAGTCGTTCTGTGCATCGAGATAGCTTTGTTTAATACTTAATGCACGACTTAAACTAAGAATGTAGTCCAGATAATCCAATGCTCCGGCTTTGTAACTTTTTGTAGCCTGTTCAATAATTAAATTGGCTTCCGGAATTGCCTGTTTTTCGTAATAATCCACACTATTACTGTTTTTGCTGAATTCTATCATTAACGAACTATAATTTCCTGAAAGCGATTTTGAATAATATTCCGCATTTGTTTGAGCCACTTTTTCTTTAAACTTTGCAGCCTTAGCTTTTGCAGAATAAGGTGCAAACCATAATGGAACAGCAATACCCGCCTGAATTCCGGTAAAACGGTCTCCAGCACCAAAAGTCCGCGGTACTCCGTTCAGATCCTGAGATCCCCTTATGGTTTGGCTGAAATACCCAATACTTAAATCGGGTAATATCCGACTGTCTTCCACTTTTTTCTCCAACTGAGACACTTCAACCTGTTGATTGATATAACCAAGAGAAGGGTTAGCAGCTAAAACGGATTTGTCGGCAGCAGGTAAATAGTCGATACGGTGTAACACAGTATCGGCAGGGTATAGGGTAGTTTCAACATTTAAAATAGTTTGCAGTTTCTGATTATAAATAATTAAATCGGCGTTTATTCGGCGTAACTGATTCTTTATTTCCAGGCTTTGAGAACGGGCGGAAATCATTTCGAGCTGGTTTGTTTCGCCAGTTTTTGCCCTGAGTTCTGCCGCTTTTTGGAAGCCAGTGTATAAACTATCCTGATAGGCAAACAATTTTTGTTTTGAATACAGATAAGCCAATTGCCAGTAAATTTGCTTCACTTGCGTAGCTATTTCGAGCTGCGAAGTTTTCAACTCCCATTCACTGCTTTTGATATTGGCTTTAGCCAGTTTGTTTTGGTTTATATAAACTGTAGGAAAAGCAAAGGACTGTGATACGGTAAAACTATTGTCTTTGGAATATGAATTGATTTGTCCGTATTCACCATCAATATTGGTTTTTGGAATATCCCACGAAGCACCTTTTAAGGCCTTTTGAACATCAACAGAATAAGCGGACGAACGCACGAATAAATTACTGTCCAACGCCATTTGAATTGCTTGTGTCAGATTAATGCTTTTGGTTTGCTGCGCATTTATTGAATTAAAACCCGAAGAACAAACAACAAGCATCAACAAAATAGACAAGGTTTTCACCGATTTCCTTTTAAAAAGTGACTTGAATGAAAAAGTTGA